>NZ_JAIWNS010000156.1 GCF_020216685.1 Methanospirillum hungatei
CCTGTTTCTTCTTTTCCTTGGCAGAGTCAGGGATGTAAATGCCTCCCTTGGTCTTCTCTTCCTGCTTATATGGTTTAATCAGGACACGTGGTCCGATTGGTGTAATTGCCATACGCTAACTCCTTTGAAATGCAATGTGCACATAATTGTTGATTAAAAATTCTATATATAATTTTCTAATTCATTCAAGATCATTTCGATAATATTGATATGATATCAACAATAACCTGATTGTATCTCATCCATGCATCAGCGGCTTATCCTCCAAAACCTCCCCCGTCCACATAAAAGAGACCTGATTGAGGAGACCTACTGGCTGTGCGACACGTTGGGTCTGTCATCAGGTCGGGATATTGACAACCTGTCAACGCAGATTATTCTGAAAATACTGGAGAATACATCTGGTAATGCCGGGATATCCTCAGAGGATCTCGGATCTCTGCTGGAGATATCGCAGGGCAGAGTAAATCATCATTTAAGAAATCTGTCACGGTCAGGGATGGTCTACCGGGACCGTCGTCTGATTCATCTGCGGGGAAGGAGCCTTCGTGATTCAATACGGGAGATTCGCCGGGATGCAAACCGGATATTTGATGAACTGGAATCGGTAGCAGATGAGATTGACGGAATTATTGGAATGAGCGGGAAATCTGAAGAGAAGTCGCTTGTAATCAGAATGAAATCCGGAATTATGGTTCAAAAATAAATTCTGCGTTTTTTTATTTATTATTCATCATCTGAAGCAGGTTGTCTCTCATATTTTTTGTATGTGTTCCTTCCCAGTACTGACGGTTACAGACCAGACAATACACAAGGGGAATATCTTCTGGAACTGGTGTATTGGTTTTTTCAGGGGCCGTTCCCTCCTGTAACAGCGCATTACATCGTGAACACCTGGTCAGTCTAATCTCCGGATGAATCAGGCCTGCCTGAACAAGTTGTCTGATCTGTGCAGCAAGATCTGAGGAAACAAGCCTGATAGCATTTCCTTCTCCCCGTCGTGCAAGTTCTGCATCCTGCGTCAGAATAATCCTCTTCTCCTCCCCTGCTATCTTGAGGATATCTGTATCTTCACGGGGATTTCCTGGTGGCAGTTCGTGTGCGCTTCTGCAGTCATATCCCATAAAACGGAGGTATTTACACAATGATCCTGCCATCCGGTCACAAAAAAAGGTATGTTCCTGATCGCCTGTCATATTTTTGTGATGATGCCGGTCTCTTTTCCACAATGGGCACATGCGCCATGATGCAGGTGTATCGGACCGACTGAATATCCTGACCGGCCGATAAGGAGGTTATTACAGTGAGGGCACCATGTCTGTTCATATTCATGACCGGGGACATTGCCAAGGTAGGGATACCGGAGTCCTTTCTCTTTGGCAAGATGGAAGGCACGTTCAAGGGTTCTGACCGGGGTTGCAGATATCTCCTGCATCTGAAAATCAGGATGAAACCTGGTGAAATGAACCGGAGTATCTGGTCCGAGATTATCAATCACCCATGAGACGAGTTTTCCGGTCTCTTCAGGTGAATCATTCAGACCTGGTATCATGAGATGGACGACCTCTACGTGAAGCCCCAGTTCTTTGGCACGGATAGTAGTATTCAGAACCGGCTCGAGGCGTGCCCGGCAGATTTTATGGTAAAACTCTTCAGTAAAGGCCTTGATATCGACACGCCAGGCATCAAGGTCAGGGGCGAGATCAGTCAGGGCATCTTCGGTCATGTATCCATTCGTCACATATACGGTTTTCAGACCCTGCTGGTGGGCGAGTCTGGCCATATCCTGAGTATACTCAAACCAGATGGTCGGCTCATTATATGTCCATGATATTGATGATGATCCTGACGCAATCGCCCTTTTTACTCCCTCTTCAGGAGAGAGGGTCTTTTGCCTGATGCTGTCAAAACTGGCGTGGGAGATATGCCAGTTCTGGCAATGACTGCAGGAGAAGTTGCATCCTACTCCCCCCAGCGAATATGAGAGTGTCCCGGGGAGAAAATGGTACAGTGGTTTTTTCTCGATGGGATCAACGGCTTCAGATGAAACCCTGCCATAGGTCTCTGCGATAAGCTGGCCACGCAGGGATCTCCTGACACCGCATATTCCGGTTTTTGTATCAGCAATCCTGCAATGATGGTTACACAGATTGCAATGCATGATACCCGCATCATCACGGGAATAGTGTCGCGCTTCCATGATTACCCTGTTAAGTATGAGAAAGATGGTGGCTGGTTTATAAATGAAGTAATTGTGCTGAATAACCTATATGCTTTCGATCAGGTAACGTATGAGGTTGAATGCCTACTATCGTGCTCTCACTGGGCGGGTCTATTCTGCTTCCAGATATTGATCGTCCGAATATCAAACCCTATATCTCTGTTTTGACCAGAATTTCTGCGAACCATCGTCTTTTTGTTGTTGTTGGCGGGGGTGGAACTGCCCGTCAGTATATCACTCTGGCACGATCCTTTAAGGCTGATGAAGCGTTTTCAGATGAACTTGGAATCATGGTTACCAGGCTCAATGCGACCTTGCTTGTCGGCGCACTCGGGAAGGCTGCCTACCCCTGTGTCGTTACCAGTCATACCGAAGCACTCTGCGCTGCTGAAACCGGGAAGATTGTCGTGATGGGTGGTATCACACCAGGGCAGACTACAGATGCGGTGGCTGCAGTGCTCGCTGAACGGACCGGGGCAGATCTCTTCATCAATCTGACTGCGGTTGATGGGATTTATTCAGCCGATCCACGCAAAGATCCTTCAGCAAAACGATTTGAGACGATGACTCCGGCAGAACTGCTCGGGGTAGTCATTGGCCAGCAGGCAGTGGCAGGAGTCAATACGGTCATGGATATTGTGGCCGTGAAGATGGTTGAGCGGTGCGGTATCCCCCTCCTGGTGATGGACGGACGTGATCCGGCTCTTCTTGAATCAACCCTTGAAACGGGTAGATTTGTCGGAACGCTCGTTACCGGGAGTGGGAAAAATCCATTTCCACTCAAAAAATAAAAAGGAAGGGTATAAATGGTACCGGGTTCAACATATGTCCCGCACGGGGTAATAGGGTAGCCTGGTCCATCCTAGAGCGTTTGGGACGCTTTGACCGCAGTTCAAATCTGCGTTACCCCATCTTCTTTTATGACTGATTCAGACCCTGATACGATTCTTTCACGTCTGCGGTCACGATATGATCTCTCAATCAGCAGGGATGAATTTCTGCATTTCACAAATCCGTATGAAACTCTGATTGCTACCATTCTTTCCGCACAGACAACCGATCGGTGCGTAAACATGGTCACCAGGGAACTTTTTAAGAAATATCCGGATATTGCTGCTCTTTCAGAGGCGTCCGTTCAGGATGTGGAGAAGCTGATCCACCCGACCGGATTTTTTCATGCCAAGGCCAGAAATATCATTGCGGCATCGCAGATGGTCATGAAAGAATTTAATGGCCGGGTGCCTGATGAGATGGATGATCTGGTCCGGTTACCTGGAGTCGGGAGGAAGACTGCAAATATCGTTCTTGATCATGCATTTTCAAAAACGGTGGGAATCGCTGTTGATACTCATGTAAAAAGGGTGTCCATGCGCCTTGGACTTACAGAGGAGCGTGACCCGGATCGGATAGAAATGGATCTGGTACGGTTTTTTCCAAAGGAATTCTGGGCAGAGATTAATGGTCTCTTCATCCTGCATGGACGACGTGTCTGTACTGCACGAAATCCGGCCTGCGATGTATGTAACCTGGCTGACCTGTGCAGGTATGCATCATCACATGAGGTGTGATCTCCTGGGATGAGTGATCCCAGTATTGTTATCCTTTATTTTGAATAACTTCCAAATCTTTGGAGATAATCTTTTCAGAAAAAAAAGCGTAAAACAGATGGACCGAGCGGGAATTGAACCCGCGGCCTCTACCATGCCAAGGTAGCGATCTCCCACTGATCTACCGGCCCGCCTTATTAGGTTGCAACTTCTCACATATATATTCATCCATCTCTCTTGAAAGTCCATTTTGTTACTCTTTCTTTCTGGTCTTCTCCTGAAAGAGTTTTGATTTCTGACAACCAATACATTGACCTCATATATGCTTGGTATTATTGGTGGAACTTCATTACTCGACTATCAGGGCTTAGAATTTACAAAATTTGAACAATATACTCCGTATGGCACTAGTGAATTATTCAAAGGTGATGGCTTTCTTCTTCTTCTCAGACATCAGAACCGGTGTGCTCCCCATATTATTCCATATCGTTCCCATATCGCTGCGCTCAAACTTGCCGGCGCAGATCGGATCATAGCGCTTGGATCAACCGGTTCATTACGGGAAGATATCCCTCCGGGATCCCGGGTTATTCCTGATGATTTCATCTGCCTGACTCCGGTTCCGACCATAATGAATCACTCAATCGACCATGTTAATCCTGAATTTGATGCAGATCTTCGGACTCTTCTGATGGAACTCTCTCCTGATGCACTCCGGAAGGGGACCTATATTCAGACCCGTGGGCCAAGGCTTGAGAGTAAAGCTGAGATCTCATGGATGAAGAGGTTCGCAGATATTGTTGGTATGACCATCGGAAGTGAACTGACCGTTGCTGCAGAACTGGGACTTCCTTTTGCAGCCATTTGCACTGTTGACAATTATGCCAATGGAGTGTGCGATGCTCAAATCACCTATGAATCCATCATCAGAACCGTCAGGGAAAACCAGGAGAAAGCGCTTGATCTCCTCGGACGGATTATCAATTTGGTCGGATAATATCTCACCTTCCATGTATCTGAACATCCCTTACTGAGCAGATGGTTTTAATCATTTAGCAGAGTATCTAATGTTGTCCATCGTACCTTCAGGTGATTTGATCTGGCTGTCATCACAATCCTGACTATTGGAGATCCGAAGCAGTTTTCATTCATAACCCGGTTATTCTCAGAGAACGGGGCGAAGATATCCATTAGCGCAGCCTCTGATGTGAAGGACACCATCAATAAATTACAGACTGCTCATTATGATGTCGTCATTGGGGATTTTGATCTTGGAAAAGAAAATGGGCTGGATTTCATCGCGAAGGTAAAAAAACAAATTCAATACAGTCCGGTTACCATCTTCACCGGTAACCAGGCGCCGGCAGTGGTAAAAGAAGCGGTCAAAGCAGGAATTGATTATTTTTTTCTGCAGAATGACGAGACCGAACTGGAAACTCTCCGGTTGAATACCTTTATCAGACAGACCGTCAGGCAGAAACAAGGGGAAGAGGCGCTTCATTATGCAGACACCAACTTCAGGATCATTGTAGAAGCAACCGATGATTCTATCTACATGGTGGATCGCCATTTCAGGTATCTGTTCATCAACAGTCCTCATCAGAAACGACTTGGCATTTATGGCGAAAATTACGAATCGAAGATGTATAAGGATCTCCATACAGAAGAGGAGACCCAACGGTTCGTTCATTCTTTAAACCAGGTTATTACGCATAACAATTATTTTTCTGAAGAGTATGAGAAAGAGGGCAGGTATTATAATAGAAAGTTTATCCCTGTCCGGTACCAGACGTCGCAGCAGACCCTTGCGGTAACGGTTGTCTCAATAGACATCACCGACCGTGTCAGGCTTGAAGATGAAGTGGCCAGAGGGGCATCACTGGTTACGGCAACATTTGAGTCCACGTCTGATGGAATCTTTGTGGTTGACCGGGTCGGGAAGATCATCAATTATAACCAGAAGTTCCTGGATATGTGGTTTATTCCTGAGTCGGTTATAGAAGAACGGGATGAAGAGGTCTTGCTGGCTTATCTTGAAAACCAGCTTGAGGACCGGGAATCTTTTATTGAAAAGATCAATTACCTCAGGAATCATCCGGAAAAGGAAGCATTTGATGTCCTGGAGTTTCGTGACGGAAGGGTATTTGAACGCAATACACTCCCACAACGTATTGGCGGGACCATCATCGGCCGGGTCTGGACCTTTAAGGATGTGACCGAGCAGAGAAAGACGCTTACCACGCTCCAGGTCACACAGGCAAATTACCGGAGCGTTGTTGAGTCAACCGGTGATTCCATCTTCATGGTTGATCGTGAGGGCTGTTACCTCTTTATGAACTCATATCACCGGAACAA
Organism: Methanospirillum hungatei; assembly: GCF_020216685.1. Lineage (GTDB taxonomy): Archaea > Halobacteriota > Methanomicrobia > Methanomicrobiales > Methanospirillaceae > Methanospirillum > Methanospirillum hungatei_B. The sequence goes on from NZ_JAIWNS010000156.1 coordinate 6,124, forward strand.
ACTCGGGGATATTGCCGATAAATATCTTGAAAAACGGATGCGGGTCATGCTTCCGCCAGGTGAAGATCAGCGGTTTGACCAGGCCCTTCAAAGGGTGATCTCGACAAAGCGTCAGATTCAGGATGAGTTCCACTGGCTTTCAAAGGATTATATCCGGCGGTTTACACCGGTAAAGGATGATGAATCTGATGAGATCAGGGCAGTTACCGTAGTCCTCACTGATATATCTGACTGGAAAGCTGCAGAACAGGAGGTGAAAAATAATGAGGAAAGGCTTAAGATCCTCTTTGATTATGCTCCGGAAGCCTACCTCCTGACTGACATTAAAGGGACATTTATCGAGTCCAATAGGGCTGCGACAGAACTTACCGGCTATACCCCTGATGATCTGAAAGGACGGAATATCTTTACCATGGGCCTGATTGGGTCGATGCATATCACCAAGACAGCTGTCCTCTTCGCGAAAAATGCCCTGGGCCGGCCGACAGGTCCTGATGAGGTTCATATCAGCAGGAAAGACGGGAAGATCCTCTATGCTGAGGTGATGACCTATCCGATCCGGATAAGGACTCAGAGTCTGGTGATGACGATTGCACGGGACATCACTGACCGCAAAGCGTCTGAAGAAGCATTAAAACAGCGTGAAGAGCAGTACAGGCTGTTGGTCAACAATGCAGGTGAAGGTGTTTTTGTTCTTCGTGACACCAGGATAATTTTTGCAAATCCAAAATCATCTGAAATATTTGGGTATACTTCGGAAAACCTTACCCAGTCTGCTATTTCAGATATTATCCATCCTGACGATCTGCAAGAATTCTCAACTCTTCTGGGCCGTGCCCGTGAAGGAGAGCAGATTCATGCCGGTGTATCTCTTCGTGCCTTCACAAATACCGGAGAGCTCCGGTGGCTGGAAGTTGGTATGGCAGAGATTGTCTGGCAGAATAACCCGGCTATCCTGCTCCTGTGTATGGATATTACCAAGCAGAAGATAGCTCAGGATGCCCTGGTTCAGAGTAACCGAAAGCTCAACCTGCTCTCATCTATTACCCGTCATGATGTGCTGAATCAGATTACTATTCTGCTGGCATACCTGGATCTTTTGAAAAAGAAGAATAAGGATCCTGATCTTGAGCCATTTATCGCAAAACAGGTAGAGGCGACCCAGTCAATACGAAGTCAGATTGTGTTTACCAAGGAGTACCAGGATGTTGGTGTCAAAGAGCCTCAGTGGCAGAATCTGGGATCCACAATAGCCAATGCCCGTGAGTATGGACGGGTGGAGTTTGTGAGCTGGGATGATAATCTTAACTCTATCGAGATATATGCCGATCCGCTTCTTGAGAAAGTTTTCTCCAACCTGATCTCAAACTCCCTGATGCATGGAGAGACAGTCTCTCAGATCAGGTTCTTTACCGAGGAGACTCCTTCTGCACTTCTTTTAATCTATGAAGATAATGGTGTCGGGATTCCTGAAAAGGATAAAAAGAAGATCTTCCATCATGGGTTTGGGAAGAATACCGGTTTTGGGTTATTCCTGTCCCGAGAGATCCTCTCAATTACCGGCCTGTCCATTACTGAAACCGGGAAAGAAGGAAAGGGTGTCAGGTTTGAGATATCAATACCACGAAACCTCTACCGGTTAGTGTAATTTTGTTATACAATCTTCCACCTCTTCCATAAATTGATAAATATCTGCCCTTCCATGAAAACTATTTTTGTAGGACTTACGCAACCAGTAACTTGACTTAAATTTTAGGAAATGGGATTATAGTAACTATATTATAAAACTATTTAGATAAATTAACAAATTGCTCTATCTGCGTAAGTCCTATTCTCTATAAAAACGTGGATATATTGGATGATTTAAAAGAACCTGGGCTGAGTAGGCAGAAAGTGACACATCTCTCATGTCTCACGTTATATCATATAAGCATTGTTTACTAGTATAAATCCCATTCATTGTGTCGAATTCAGTTCAATGAAAAATCTTCTATCGATACTTCAAAATAAGAACGGCGTGAGAAGTGGATTTCATCTCTTTTTTTATTCACTCACATTTTAAAAATCGTTAGTATGACTTGTATCGCTATATTAATATATTATTTTTCGAAGAAATAGATTTAAATATTATATTTTTAAATTCACCATCATGCAATCACATGATATTTTTAGGAACACACTTCTTTTGATTTTACTCATGATTACTTTGGTAGGAATACAACCTGTTTTCGCTGAGGGTCACTGGATTTTGGATCAGGTATACCGGGATTCCGGAGGCAGGGACGATGTATCGACAAACTGGATTGATGGGTCTGATACCTCGTTGTCAGGTGAAACCAGCTGGAAATGGGATACCATGGACTGTACACAGAAAATTTCCTCAACCTTTTCATGGACTCCACCACCGCTTGTTATATATCCTGAATCAAGTTTTAACATGAGTTTTTCATTAGACCAGAATTCATGTTCGAATTGTCTGGCAGTAGATTCCACTCTTGGAGCACAGGCAAATACCCCGACTTCCATGGGGTATGGAAATCAGGGTATGACGGGCAGAGGGATGAATGCAGCACAACTCACTGTTGGATGTATAAGCGGGGCAAAGGAGAAAAAAACACATACATTCTGGACGAGCACTGCACCGACTGAGTATGTTACTGGAAAAGACAGGGATTTTGCGATCAATATTGTTTGTACAATGTACCAGGAATGGTATTTTATCCAGTATTACTACCTCTGGTCTGATACGGAAAGTCCGGCCCAGGAGCAGGAACTGTTTAAGCCATTATCTGAATGGTCAGTTCAGGAATACGGGCCAATGGGGAACTATGATGGTATTTGGAAAGTCAGCGCAGATGGGAAAACCATTGACGCTTCCTGGTCAGGTGGAAGGATAACTGACATTATAGAAATTCAGTCAGTTATGGATAATTATGTTCAACTGTTTAGAAAAGGAAATAACGGGTATTATACCGGGTCTCTGACATCAGATGGAATAATTCAGGGAACAGCATCCTGGTATACTGAAGGACAGACCTGGACTGCGAAAATTTTGAAAAAGGATTAATTTTTTTATTCGTCGGAAGAACCGTTTTCATCCGGTTCCTCGTCGATTATCTCTGCCTGGGGGATATCATCACTGATATCCTTCTGCTCTTCCGGAGAGAGTGAGGTGACACCGACAACACGGTCACCTGCTGCAAGTCTCATTATCCTGACACCCTGGGTTGAACGACCCTGTATCGTGATCTTTTCAACGCTGGTTCTGATAACGATTCCTTCTGCACTCATGAGGATGATCTCTTCTTCAGGCCCTGCGGAGAATGCCGTGACAATACCATCATTGCGTTTCAGCTTGATGTTTCTGACACCCATTGTTCCACGGCCATGACCACGGTACTCATCAAAGTTCGTCCGTTTTCCATACCCTGAAGAGGTGATGGTGAGGAGATGCTTCCCTTCTTCAATGACGGTCATACTGGTGACGATATCATCATCTTTCATCCGCATTCCGATTACACCAAGAGCATTGCGGTGTCGGAGAGGTATCTGGTCCTCATGGAACCGAAGACTCTGACCATATTTTGTCGTGATGATGATCTCCTGGCTGCCGTCACTGACCATGACATGGACCAGGTTATCACCCTCACGCAGGGAAATTGCGTTGACTCCGGTAGACCTCGGGCGTGAAAACTCATCCTGTGGGATCTTGATGATCATACCCCGTTCGGTCAGGAAGAGGAAGAACCGATCAGATGAGAACTCCTGGACCGGGATGACTGCGGTTACCCGTTCATCACTCCGAAGATCAAGGAGATTTACAATTGCCTTCCCTTTACTCTGCCTTGAGCCTTCCGGTATATCAAAGACCCTGAGCCAGTATGCCCGTCCGGTTGAGGTGAAACAGAGGAGATGGTCATGGGTATTTGCAACAAAGACCTGTTCCACATAATCCCCATCTTTAATGGAGATCCCCATAACACCTCTGCCTCCCCTGCCCTGAACCCGGTAGGCATCCACATCCATGTGCTTGACATAATTCTGGTGAGTCAGACAGACCAGAACCTGCTTGTTGGGAATGAGATCTTCCCTGACTATCTCCTGGAGATCACCGGTGATCTGCGTTCTTCTCTTGTCGGCGTATTTTTCCCTCAGTTCCCTCAGTTCCCGGGAAATTTCGGCCCTGATATTATCTTCGGATGAGAGGAGTTCTACAAGCTTTCTGATTTCAGCTTCCAGTTGTTCCCGTTCATCGACAAGTTTCTGCTTTTCAAGAGCTGCAAGCCGGCGAAGCTGCATCTGAAGGATTGCACCGGCCTGTGCTTCATCAAGGGAAAATTTGGCAATAAGTGCTTCTTTTGCCTCATCTGCAGTCTGGGCAGCCCTGATGGTTGCAATGACCGCATCGATATTGTCGATTGCATGAAGCAGACCACGGAGGATATGGACCCGTTCTTCAGCTTTTCGCTTGTCAAATTCGCTCCTTCTAGTAATGACCGTTATTCGGTGACGGACAAACTGCTCAATCAGAGGGATAAGTCCAAGGATCTTTGGCTGACGATCAACGATTGCGTAATTGATGATTCCAAAGGTGCTTTCAAGAGCGGTATGCTTATAGAGGTGGTTCAGGATCAGCTGGGGTCGTGCATCTTTGCGGAGATCAATGACAATCCTCATGCCGTCTTTGTCTGATTCATCCCTGAGGTCTGAAATTCCTTCAATCCTCTTCTCTTTGACAAGTTCTGCGATATGCTCTATAAGTTTGGCCTTATTTACCTGGTATGGGATCTCGGTGATGATGATCTGGTCACGTTTTCCGGATTCATCTATCTCTGCAACACCCCTGACGGTCAGTTTCCCCTGTCCGGAGAGGTATGCATTCTGAATCCCGTCTGTCCCCATGATAATACCCCCGGTCGGGAAATCAGGACCGGGCATTTTCTGCATGAGTTCATACACCGTCGTATCCGGGTGTTCAAGGTAGTGACAGACGGCATCACAGACTTCTCCCAGGTTGTGGGGTGGCATTTTGGTTGCGATACCAACAGCAATACCGTCAGATCCGTTAATGAGAAGGTTGGGCAGTTTTGCCGGAAGGACAGATGGTTCCTGCAGGGATTCATCAAAGTTCGGGACAAACTCGACGGTCTCTTTTTCAAGATCGGTGAGTAGTTCTTCTGCCTCGCGTTTGAGTCTGACTTCAGTATAACGCATTGCCGCAGGGGCGTCACCGTCAACAGAACCGAAGTTCCCCTGACCGTCGACCAGCATCATCCGGTACGAGAAGGGCTGGGCCATCTTGACGATGGTATCATAGATGGATGCATCACCATGCGGGTGATACTTACCCATGACATCTCCGACGACACGGGCGGATTTTTTATATGGTTTGTCATGGGTGTTTCCCATCTCCCACATGGCAAAGAGTGACCGCCGGTGTACCGGTTTTAATCCGTCCCTGACATCAGGAATTGCACGCCCGATGATGACAGACATTGCATAATCGATATAGGAGGATTTCATCTCCTCTTCGATGTTGACCGGATTGACCTTCGGGACGAAGAGGGGCTGCTGGGATTCTTCAGATGTCAAGGTTCGTCACCTCTTTTGCATGCCGCTTGATAAAGTCACGACGGGCGGTTACATCATCACCCATCAGCTTTTCAAAGATCTCATTTGCGTACGCTGCATCCTCGATGACTACCCGTTTGAGCACTCTTGTCTCCGGGTCCATGGTTGTTGCCCAGAGCTGGGATGCATTCATCTCTCCAAGACCTTTGTATCGCTGAACGTTCACGCCTTTTTCACCCATCTCCTGTAAAATCTCTTTCATCTCCTCTTCGGTGTAGGCGTACTTCTCCTGTTTGCCCTTCGCAATCCGGTAGAGAGGAGGCTGGGCCAGGTAGATATATCCTGCTTCAATGAGCGGCTGCAGATATCTGAAGAAGAATGTCATGAGAAGAGTGCTAATATGGGCACCGTCCACATCCGCATCGGTCATGATGATGATGTGGTGATACCGGGCTTTCTCGATATCGAATGACTCGCCAACGCCTGTCCCGATTGCTGAAATGAGTGCCTGAATTTCATTATTTTTCAATATCTTATGGACCGTTGCCTTTTCGACGTTCAGGATCTTACCACGAAGGGGGAGAATCGCCTGGAACCGTCTGTCCCGCCCCTGCTTGGCACTGCCACCTGCAGAGTCTCCTTCCACGATGTATATCTCACTCTTCTCTGCAGAGCGCTCTGAGCAGTCGGCGAGTTTTCCTGGAAGTCCTGATGATTCAAGGGTGCTCTTTCTTCTGGCAAGCTCTTTTGCCTTGC
>NZ_JAIWNS010000157.1 GCF_020216685.1 Methanospirillum hungatei
AGTAGAAAATTGATATTGATTTGGTATTTTCGTATGAGAATTGCCGGTTATCTGCATTATTGATACGATCGATATCATTGACCTATGATCTTGCTGACCCGGTGCAATGGGAACTGTGGATAGAGGAGCTGAGAGGAATTATGCATGATATGTATGAGAGAGCTTCCCACTATGCACGAGTGGATACATCAATTCAGGTTCAGATCTATGTATGACATGAAATCCTATTGACCACGATTAACCCAAAAAATATTTTAAACTTTTTTTACTTTTTTTCCGCTATCATCTCAATCTCTACCAGTGCCCCTTTCGGCAGACTTGCTACCCCGACCGTCGATCGTGATGGGGTTGCATTTCCCATATAGCCTGAATATATCTCATTCACCGTCGGGAAGTCAGAGATATTCGTCAGGTAGATATGAGTATTAACAACATCATCAAAATTCAGCCCGGATACCTCCAGAATTTCCCGGAGATTTTTCATGACCTGGTGAGTCTGATCCCCTATTGTATCCCTAAGAACTCCGGTCTGTGGATCAATCCCAATCTGACCAGAGGTATATACATAATCATTCACGGCAACCCCCTGACTGTACGGCCCGATTGGTTTTGGAGCCTTATCTGTGTAGATGATTTCCTTGTGTGAACTATTGACCAGCACCATAATCAGACTCATGAGGACCATTCCCAGGATAATACATACAATTGCAAGCAGGATGGCGTTTTTATCTTTTTTTAGATCCATAAAGAATGTCACATTTCTTCCATTTAATTGATGCTCTGTCACTATCAAACCAGGGAAAAATGAAGTCGGTGTCCGGGTATGCAAATTCCATCAATACACAGAAAAGTGTGGGTGAAGCGATGTTTAAAAAAATACCAAATGAAATCTAGCCAAATTGCAGAAGAGCGATGATAGAAGACCACTGATGAAAGAAGCCTAATGTGATAGCTCCACGACAGCCAAATAAAAATTCAGGGATAAATCCATGTCTGTATGCTCGGCAAGAAGCTTTACCAATTCTATGCTTTTTCCCCGAACCCCGCCAGTCCGGTCAAGATATGCATATGACGGATCTATCTCGGTATATATCGTCAGAATTTTAGATTGATTCGCCATTTGTTCTGTTTTGTATGGACTTTGCGGAATGAGAACGCAATAAACGATACAGAGAATAAGGAGAACTAGGAAAGCAATCAAAGAGATGACCCGGCGAGAGGGGAGATAAAATACAGGATGTCCTCTATCCTGAGCTGACATACCCGGTAACCTCCCTGACTAGGTGTATCATTTCAGGTTCTGCCAAATCCCGTGGCCGTGGAGAAGATACCTCTATCTCCTTTCTGACAGATGACGGCCGTTTTGAGAGGATAATAATTCTATCCCCCAGATATACAGCTTCTTCAGGATTGTGGGTCACGATGAAAAATGTCGTGCCAAGGGTATCCCGTATCCGGATGACTTCATCCTGCAGTTCATGCCGGGAAAACGGATCGAGTGCACTGAATGGTTCATCCATAAGGAGGATCTCAGGCTCTATGGCAAGAGCACGGGCAACCGCTACCCGTTGTTTCATTCCACCGGATAACTGGTGGGGAAGAACGTTCGCAAACTCTTCCATGTGCACAAGAGAGAGCAGGTCATGTACCTTTTGTGCAATCTGCTTTTGCGGGATCTTCCGAACTTTCATCCGGAGGCCATACGCAATATTGTCATATACAGACAGCCAGGGAAAAAGGCCATGTTCCTGGAATACCATGGCGGTGTGAACAGGATCAAAAACATCTCCATCACTCCCGCAGATCGTGCCGGAATCAGAAGATTCAAGACCGGACAGGATTCGAAGGACGGTGGATTTCCCACACCCGGACGGACCCATCAGACAGACAATCTCTCCCTTATGAATAACACAGGAGATGTCTGATAATGCCTGAAATTCTGCCTGATCATCACAGAATCGTTTCGATATCCCCTTCAGAACCAGAACCTGCATTACTCTTTCCCCTGCCAGCCAAAGAGCCTTGTCTGTCCGATTCTGAAGATGGAATCAGATACAATCCCGATCACCCCGATAACAATCATACCGGCAACGATGACCTGAATCTGCCCCAGATTATACGCAAACATGATCAGATAGCCAAGCCCGGCACTTGTTCCGGGGAGCATTTCAGCCGCAACAAGACACATCCATGCAACACCAAACGCCAGCCGAAGCCCGGTCCAGATGGATGGCAATGCACCCGGAATTACCACGGTTTTAAATTTTTCAAGGGTGGTGGCACCAAGGGTCTGTGCAACCTCCAGCCACCGTATTCTGATGCTCCTCATCCCTTCGATGGTGCTGATAAAGACGGGAAAAAAGGAACCGATAAATATGATAAAGAGAAGAGAGCCAAACCCTATCTTAAACCATGCAATTGCAAGCGGCATCCAGGCAATCGGAGGAACAGGCCGTAAGATCTGAATGATGGGGTTTACATAATCCTCTGCTGATTTAGACCACCCGCACAAGAGACCAAGCGGCACGGCAATGAAAACGGCCAGAAGAAAGCCGTATAAAACTCGCTGAAGACTGATTAGACTATTCTGAAAGAGTGAAGCCCCACCAAATAATGGCTCAGCAGGATGAATAAGAACCGGAATAATCGTCTCCCAGCCGGGCAGAATGAAACTGTTTTGAATATACATCGAGAGAGACTGCCAGATGACAATAATAAATACCGGAATGGCAAATCCCTTGAGAATAGGAAGAACCCGTTTCATAGTGCTCCAAATGTAGGAAGTCCGTATAGGGAGATTTGTACTCCCTCATATTCAAATGCTTCCCGCATCATCTCTTCCTGAATTGAGCTTTGGGGTACAGCAATAATGAGCGGCCTGCCGGAAGATGAGCGGCTTTTCACCCATACAATGAATGAATCCCAGTCAGTGCAGGGAGCAGAGTCATCAACCACAAGGCCTGATCCCCCTGCATTAATAGAATGAATAATAGCAGCTGGATTGCCCATGGAAATCTGCATAAGTGATGGAACACTCCCGATATATGCAACATCAATTGCATTCTGTCCAAGACCGGTCATCACTCCTCCTCCCACCTGACCGGGGAGTAATCGTATTCTGGTAATCGTACTATTTTGGACACGCAGCTGGCATTCGGTCGGCCGTCCAGACATATGAGAATCAGGAACAAGACAAAACCCGTACCGGTCACATATCTTCTCATACCCCATAATCGAAACATACAGGGGAGCATAGAGGTCAGCGGAAGGGAGATACCCGATTCTGACATATGGAGGGATGTGCGATAACTCCGGTTCTGAACCAGTAAGGAGTTCCAGGGCACGAGTATAAACCGTCACATTCTCCCTGGATGAAGGAGATTTTAGAGTCATTTCATAGTCATACAAAGACTGCTGTAGGTATCCAGGGTCTGGAAGACGTGCCTTATCCGTGAAATTAATATGAGGAAATGCATTTTTCTCTAATTCAATAGGATTCAGAGTAAGACCTGCAGACCTGATCGGATGTGAGCCATACACCCAGCCGGCAGTAATATTCATGGCCTCATCCGGGTCCTCATGAATTCTCTGTATCCCGGCAATGGTGATCGCAGATAAAAGGGATGCAATTTCAGGGTATTCAGTTATGAAAGAATTTCGCATGACAAGAACATTACACGCGGTATTCTCCCATTTCCTGTCCGGAGGGATATCAGCATCCCTGGCGATAACTTTTCCTATACCTCCGAGGTCAGCGGTTGATACGACCGACTCCCACACAAAAAAAGCATCAACCTGACTGGTATTCAGAAGCTGGGGCATAATTCCTGATGTTGCATAGACGAACTGAACCTCAGGCTCAGTAGATATACTACTCACATCGACGCCGGATAAAAATACATACCCAAGTACAAGAGAGAACAGGATGAGGAAACAGATCAGAGGAAGATACCAGATTCTCATTTCAAGTCCCATGGTCTCCAGCCATATATATCAATACTCGTATATGAGTATCAACCAGGCCCCCTCCGATAATAAAAGAGAGGTCAGGAGAGCCCAAGACCATGAGAAAGCCATGCAATCTCTTCACTCACCTTTCTCAGCTGATTCGGATACGTCTTCATATGATGAGGTTGATCCTGAAAGAGAATCATCCGGACATCGGCCTTGCTTGCCATCTTATACGCCCGGTAGGTGGAGAGAGCACTTGCCGGAGCAACCGCATTATCCTCTGTTCCCTGAAGCATAAGAAGAGGAGTCTGTACCTGCTCTGCTTTATACACACCCATGAACGGAATATAATATTCCGGATTCTCAAAGGGGGTGTACTCATAATACATCAGGTTCATCACGATTCCATTCGTATTTGAGACCTGTGAGTTCTCATCTGCAAATCCTGCACCAGCAACCGCCACCTTCAGCGATGGATCACGGGTAATCCAATAGAGAGTTAGAACACCTCCATTAGACCATCCGGTTACACCAATCCGGTTCTTATCAATTATCCCTTGTAAAGAGAGATATTCAATTCCTTTCATGAAATCTTCTATCGGGAGATCGTAGTAATGACCACCCTCAATGGACTGTGCAAACTCAAAGCCCCAGTTACTACTACCATGGTAATTGACCGACAGGGTTATTGCTCCCCGGTCGGTGATCAGATGGTACGGAAACTCCCATGTATCACGCCAACTATCAAAATCAGTATACGTGGGACCTCCATGGATGACGAAGACAAGCGGATACGGTGTTCCCGGCGTGTAACCCGGAGGATACCTGAGAATACCCTGAACTGTATCACCCTTTGCACCGGTCCATTCAATAACCTCTGAGGTTCCAAGTGGTTTCTTCAGAAAGTCTTCATTCATGTTTGTCAGTCTTTTCGGATTTCGTATCTCCCCTGATATCACATCTGCAGCATAGATCTGTGGCGGTACTGATGCTGTATTATAATTATACAAGATCCGTGAACCATCTCTGCTCGTTTCGAGGGCAAAGATGTTTTCCTGATGTTCACCGGAAAGCAGCGTCATTCTCCAGCCGGTATCAGTCATCTCATAGCGTGCCAGCTGTGGATTTGTCCCGTTTGCGAGGAGGACATACACCCCTCCGTCAAACGGCGTCATCTCTACATCATCATTGAAGAGATCTTTATGCATTTTTTTCTCCCATTGGAGAGGAATTTCTTCCAATGTCCGTGTTGCAGGAGAATACACCACGATATCACTCGCATATGAAACAGGATATCGAAGACCGCCATTCAGATTTCGTCCGATATAGACCATTGAGTTATCCGGAGACCAGGCAAACTCATTCTCATCCTGGTATCCCTCAATACGGGTCATCACCTTATCGAGAGTGCCTGTCGTCGTGTCTAGCACAAAATAGCTAAATGATGGGTTCTCTGTCCAGACTTCAGGATAGACGGACGATTTATACGCGACATACCTCCCGTCAGGTGACGGATGATAGGCATAGATAACATCAGTATTGGATGTCAGTTCTGTTACTGCCCCACTCCTGATATCATAGGACTTTAAAATCACCATGTCAGGAATCTCATCCATGATGATGACATCGCCAGGCCGGGTATCCTCCGGTGTATCCGGAGAAGCTCCTGTATATACCAGGGAATGATCTCCAAACCATGCAAAACCGGAGAGGAGTTCATCAGATACACCATCTTTCTTCTCCCGCTGCATCGTGGAGAGATTAAGGAGAGTTAATGTCTCAATCCCGCCATTCCGGGGCATTGATACATAGGCAAGGACCTGCTGTATTGGCGATAATGCCCATACCGTAACCGATTCATCAGGACCAGTGAGGGCAACCTCTTTTCTGGTTGATGTATTCACCATCATCAGAGTCCCGTTATTAGCCGGCGGTAGGAGATCATCACCGGTGGTCCGCAGATACACGATATTTTCTTCATCAGACGATAATGAAAACTGATGAAGATAGTCCATCTTCAGGATATCATCATAGTCGAGATTTCCAGAATTTTCAGCAGAAGCAGCCGGGAATATCACCGTTCCACAGCTGATAATTGTCATCAGGATAAAAATTACATTCAGTCTGGACATGCCATACACCTCAGTATGCAATAATGCGATACGTTCCACCCACCCTCTTATTGAGTGATAAATTACTACTCCATCATGGTATCATTTATAAGTATCGTGGGAAAGGGATCTCATGTTTGAAGGCCCCATCACCATATTCGGTTTATCTCTCACGGGAATATGAAATAATAGAGATATCGAGAATTAAGCCGTTGAATAAAGAGTGGTTCAGTTCAGAAGAGGAATGGAATATGATTAGAAATTATACAACTTCATATTCATAATGCTCAATATTCCGCTCTTTCGGTTCAAAAATAATCCCTACTGCAATTTTTTTCCTTGAGTCCATCGCATACTTTTCCAGATATCCCCGGTTTTTTATCTGCAGAAGGGGCGAACCATCACCAGATTTATTCATCCCTCTGACTTTAAACTCAAATACCCATATTGCTGATTTTGTTTTTACGGTAATATCGATACGACCCTTGTTGGAGGTATCTTCGGGGATAACCTCGTATCCAAGACTTGCAAAAAACGTGTAGACGACACTGGCATAGTACCCTTCATACCGTGAAATCGGATTATTACGGTACCAGTCATGGGGAATAGCTGCAAACAATGAATGAAATACAGATTTTAATTGAGATGGCTTACCTGACTCCAGAACATTATATACGGTATCGCGAAGAGGATTTGAATCATATCCACAGAGAAATTCTGATAAAAGAGAATTGAACGATGTTCGAACTTCATTATTCGGATATCCAAGCGTACACCAAAAACCCCTGACCGGATCAGAAGACCAGGACTTAATGGTCAGATACCCGGCCTGAAAGAGTAAACTCTCAGTCCGAATCCGCTCAGGTTCAAAAGATCGGAGGAGATCATCCCCTGCAACCAGGCCATCATATTCAGCCGGAAACCGTGGATTTTTTTGCCAGAGTGTTATGAGAAAGGTAGGCGTTCCGGTCTCAAACCAGTACGAGCGATAGACCTTTTTCGAGAAGAGAAGAAGGATGTCAAAGGGGTTATACACAGACTCACCGGTCCATGAATACCCATTATACCATTTCTTTACTGCATCAGAGTCAAATTGCGAGAGATAATCTGAAAAAACCGTTTCAAGATCTCTTTGTGTATACCCGCACAACGGGGAGTATTTTTCATCAAGAGTGATATCATTCAGGTTATTCAGACCAGAGAATATGCCGGTCTTTGAAAACCGTGATACTCCGGTAAGAAAAACAAAATGCAGATACTCATCAAGGGGTTTGATTGAACTATAAAAATCCTTGAGAATATCACGCATTTTTAACGCAACCGCTGTATTTTCCAGATTATCAAGAATTGGTTTGTCATATTCATCGATGAGAATGACAACTTTTCTTTTCGTTCGTAATGCAATATCTTTGACAATATACAGAAGTCTCTCTCCGGGTGATCCTTCTGTCCGCTCAATCGTGAACTCTTCTTCCCATGAATTGAGGAGGCGATGAAGACGCTGAAGAAGATCATCGGCTGTTTTCGTCGTCCCTCCTGCATGATCTATCCGGAGAATCGGATAACACGTTGAAAAATCCCAGCCAGCCTTATCTGATGCCAGATATAATCCATTAAATAAATCCCTTTGCCCGGAAAAAGCACATGCCAGAGTGTCCAGAAAAAGGCTTTTTCCAAACCGGCGGGGGCGTGATAAAAAGTAATATTTTCCTGAAGAAACGAGATCTGCCAGAAATGGAGTTTTATCAACATATGCATAGCCACCAGTACGTATTTCGGAGAAAGACTGGATACCGATCGGAAGTTTATGGAGTACCATGCACGTTATGGATAATATTGAAGGTATGAGAATATATCAGCTTGCAATAAAGAACCAGAGCAAACTCCACCATGGATAAACATACACCATTCACAGAACTATAGCATGACCCATCAGGACCCAGAACTAGTACTTAAAAAAAGGGTATTGGTCAGTATCCTGAAACCAACGTCCCTATCCGGTCAACAAACCGTTGGTATTCTCCCAGACTTCCAGAAACTAACGCCTGCTGTGCCTGCTTGTACAGACCGGATATCTGAGCGAGGATCGAGGATGACTGATCATTACCGGGTTGTTCCACTCGTTTGGGGATATCCTGCCTGGTTTGTCTTCCCCCAAAGATGACCTGCAAAGCCTCATTCAGGGTGGGCTGCATCGTCAGTTTATCCCCGTATGAGACAATAACCCGCTGAAGCTGGGGAAGAGTTCCCTTCTGAGTCGCTTCAAGATAGAGAGGTTCAACATAGAGGAGGGACTGCTCAACCGGAATGATCAGGGTATTCCCTCTGACGACTGATGACCCTGCCTGTGACCAGAGCGTAATACTCTGTGAAATCTCGGTATCCTGGTCGATTCTCGCCTCTATCTGCATCGGTCCATAGGTCAGCTCCTGCTTGGAGAACTGGTATACTATCATCTCCCCATAACGCTCCGGATCACACCTAACCGCCATCCATCCGATAAGATTCTGCTTATTCCTGGGGGTGAAGGGGAGCATGAGGATGAACTCCTCCCTCTCTTCACCGGGGAGTTTCATGATCACATAATAAGGCTCAAACCGCTGCTGCGTTTTCCGATAGATCTCATCAGGAATGACCCAGGCATCTTCCCGATTGTAGAAGACACGGGGGTCAGTCATGTGATATATTCCATAGATCTCTGCCTGAATATTGAATAATCCATGGGGATACCGCAAATGGCTCCGGAGATCATCAGCCATATCATCAACCGGGCGGAACAGACCGGGGAACATCTTTGCATAGGTCTGAATGATCGGGTCGTCAGAATCAACGATGTAGTACCCGATCTCTCCGGTATATGCATCAACGATTACTTTCACACTATTCCGCACATAATTCATGGATTTTGCTGATAATCCGCCAGTCCTGACCGGTTCAGAATAGGGATACCGATCTGACGTGGTATATGCATCAATGATCCAGGACAATTTCCCATCGCTCATAACGACATAGGGATCAGAATCATACGTCAGGAAGGGAGCGATTTTTGAAGTCCTCTCCATGATATTCCGATACAGGTGAAGTTTACTGTCCGGTGTCAGGGAACCTGAGACGAGGAGCTCTACTGATCCCAACTGGATGGCATATACGAGCCTGGGAAGAAGGGAGAGTTTTACTCCTGCATCGCCGCCATAAGAACCATAGATATTTTCATCGCCTGATGGGTAATCAAACTCCTCAGTCCTGGTATTGGTAATACAATAGGGAATGTCTCCTTCACCATAGTAGATCTGTGGATTATCAAGGGTAAGGGACGGAATCGGGGATGAGGGTGGAATATCTTTTACAAAGAATTCAGGAAGGCCATTCGCCGTTATCCGGTCGACCGGGCTCATGACCGCCCCATAGCCATGGGTGTAAACGAGATGACGATTCACCCAGGTCTGTGCCTGCTGTGGAAGATTATACGAGTTCATCTCACGGGCAGATATATGTACCTGCTTGTAATTGCCATCCAGCCAGTACCGGTCCACATCCACATCATTAAACGTGTAATAGGTCCTGAAGAGCTGGAGCTGTTCAAGGGTTGTTTTCATCGGTCTCCAGTCCCAGAGACGGATATTTGAAATCGTGGCATTATTATTCCTGATATCTGATTCAGTGAGATTATACCGGACTGGAAATTCCTGTGCGTTGATATGGGCCAGATTGTATCCGTCAAGCGTGCTGTTGATGTTATATCCAAGATAGGTTCGTTCAAGATTGAATTCATTCGGTTCGACGATGAGGGTCTGAACCAGGAATCCTGCTCCTGCTGATAGAATAGCGATAACAAAAAACCCGCCTATTCCATAGGCAATCATCTCCGGACGCTTTATCTTCTCATTTAAGAGGAAGAGAAGCCCGATAATGAAGGCTATGATGGTCAGGATAGTAAGTGCAGGAATGGTTATGGTGACATTCGTATATCCTGCACCTATGACCGTCCCTTTTGAGGTATAGAGGATTGAATATCGGTTAAGCCATAAAAATGCTGCAAGAGTAGTGAAGATGAAGAATAACAGGCAGTTCACCTGGGGAAGAAATCTACCGACGGTATCTTTCCAGGATAATCCGAAAGGAAAGGGCCCGGGCATATACTGGAAAACACCGTATTCATCAATTCTCACACCTGCACGATGAGCAGCATACATCACAGAGGAGATGATGAGAGTGAAGACAAAAAGGGCCAGGAGGTACTGAATTAAAATGGTATAGAACGGGAGTGAAAAGATGTAGAAACTGATATCCAGGCCAAACACCGGGTCTGATATCTGGAAAGGAGTCTGATCCAGATATGCCAGAATAATCTCCCATGAAGAGGAGAGGGAGAGACCGGTAATTCCTGCTGCAACGGCACAGGCGATCCCTCCAAGATACTGAATCTCTTTTTCAACTCCGAATGCACCAGCACCAGTCCGGGCGGCAAGGATAACATTTCCATAACTGAAGGCGAAAAAGACCAGTGTACCGATCACAAAGAGGGATGCCGAGGTGATCAGGATAGTTAAAAAGACCGGGGAGTATCCGACAGATGCATACCAGAAGAGATCTGAAAGCAGATCGGTAAGCAGAAAAAACACAAAGATAATTGCTGCCGGTATGAATATCAACAGTTTTCGAAGTCGCATAATGACGTATGCATCTTCCCCCTGAGATGAAATAAGGTTTTTGGAAAGTCCACTGCCCTGGAGCCAGGTCAGGGGTACCCTATGCCGGTCCTATAAAAAGATCAAGTGATTACCGGGAACAACTCCATCTCGTCACAGCACAACAGAATCATCATGTTCCCATGTAATCCCAATAGAAAAGAGAGATATGTCAGGGAATGGATCCCTGTCCGTTCATCAGGATCCAGTACCCCTGATAGGGGACTAATGGCCGGTTATCACTGGTATTGCTATAGTGTTCACGAAGGATTGGCTCATCATACCATTGGAGTGATGCATTATATCCGGTAACCATTGTCCAGTTATTGCCTAGACAGGCAAGAGCATCTCTAGCAGGAACCGGGACTTCTGACAGTAATCCGAAAAGGTTCCATCCATCTTTAAGATCCTTTCTGATGGACGGATCTGGCTGAAACCTTAACGAAACATCCATCGAAGAGAGACTGTAAATCCAGTACCCGTTCAGAGGCCTGATTATGTCAGTCTCGTTCACTCTCACATACCCAGTCTTTGGATCATACGAATAGAGAGCATGCCCCCCGCTTGGAACCTGTGAAAAGATACTGGCCGTATCAAACCCCGTTTCCAGGGCATCAGGAACTGATATCTGATTCCATCCGGGCCTCAGCGATAGAACCCCGGCATCAGGACCCGGCGTATACCTGATCGCGAGAGATGCATTGATCCTCCCTTCGGAGAGTGTTTTTCCTTTCAATCCATCTTTCAGATCAACTGTCTGTATGAGAACCTCTCTCAGCTCTGCAGGAGTCAGATTCTGGTGTTCTGACTTGACAAGACCGGCAACACCTGCAACGAAAGGAGCAGCCATTGATGTCCCGCTCACATATCGATATGAGGGAGTATATGCTTCTGTTTTATTCGAAAACCGTACATCATCTATCCATAATTGGAGTGTCTTATTCATCCCTTCAAGGGGGTACTGCTCCTGAATGATAAACCGCACTAAAATATCAGAATCCCTCATATCATCAGGGATATCACACCGGATGTCATCAAAACTTAAAAATGCCCCGGCCCATTCACCAATCCGCTTCCAGTTGAATTTTTTATCCACACAGGCATCGACGGATAATTTCGTAAATGTTGGCCAGAGTATTACCCCTTCACAACTGAATATCAGTTCCGGCCTGGAATACCCGGAAATATTCACCGGTGTATGAAGCACCAGATAGTTCTGAAGGGACGGATTTTGAAATGTAAGATTTACGCACACACTGGAGGGAGAGGTGTTATATTTCTGGTGATCCAAATGCCAGTCCCCGATGTATGACCAGTTTGCAAGAGAGTCAAAGGAGTCATGCCAGAAGACATCAGACTCGAACTGACCTTTCCAGGTGCTGTAGATATCGACACCCGGAGCAGCGACATCAACAGATTTTGCCCCATAATTTGAAAAGTCAGCAAGGTTATCAGACGGGCTGGTTGCAGCAACAGAGATGACATTGGGGAGATCATACGAGGCTGGATAGTAGGGATGCTTATCGATGTCAGTCTCTGAATTTCCTGCAGCACACACAAACAATGCATCCGTACTGGCAATAACCTCCTCAAGTGCCCGGCTGGGTTTTTCTTCACCCCAGGAACAACTCATGAT
>NZ_JAIWNS010000001.1 GCF_020216685.1 Methanospirillum hungatei
TAGTCCAGACGACAGGCCTTTCCGGATATGTGCCGGCTGAGTCGCCTGTTCCAGCGTCACCAGCATCAGGCCCTGTCATCGCTGCCTCAACACAGGCACCTGCACCGGCATCAGACCTTCCAAAGATTACCAGCATGACTCTTTCTGCGAATAATCTCCGCCCAACGGTGGGAACAGATGTGGAGCTCACCGGCCGGCTTGTTGACAGTTCAGGAAAAGGAGTGCCTGGCGTAAGTATCACCATAGAGGTGCCGGATTACGGAACTGATTTCCTGCCGCTGCTTACCACGTCTACCGATGGTGATGGACGATTCTCTGCAACCATCAGTACTTGGGAAGGTGGAGGCGTTCCGGTCAGGGCAGTATTTGAAGGAAATGACAAATATCTTGCTTGTACCAGTAATACTCTGACGTTTTACGCTTCGGATAAGAAATCAACCGGGTCGCTGGCTGGCGGCGTTAATTAAAAAACCTTTTTTTACGGGTTCAGAAACCCGACATCCGGGAACGGCACCGTCTGGTCCAGGAGCAGAAAGACGATCTGTGGGACAAACAGCAGAATTACAACCAGAACCCTGAGTGGCGCATGATCTATCTTCCGGTAGGCATATATCGTTACTGCCAGCAGGATGATCATCGCCAGAATCCACATGTACGTATATGGGGCAGCTCTTCCAAGACTTATCGTGAGGACTGCATAGCTGACCAGCGAAGTAAAAGCCATCGTTCCGCATACAAGTGCAACTAATGCAAAGAAGAACTCAACAAGTATCAGCGCTCTGTTCCGGGCAGTCACGATGAATCATTTCCGCTCTTTTTATAAAATGATTGTGATGAGTTCGTCATTTACCCCATAATATTGGAACTGACCTTGATAACCTTGGCTTCTACTTCAGCCTGTCGTTCACCTGATGAAAGTTTTCTGAAATTATCAGGTGTCATCTGAAGTGAAAGCGGTCTTTTTACGGTTATCGTGCTGCGTTTTTCAACCGTCCCGACCGGTATATTCTCATGGATAAACCGGTACTCAGGGAGGTCCTTTGGAGTGCTCACAAGAGCCATGACCTCAACCCCATATGCATTATTTCCCCCGACATTCTCTATATCCAGGGTGACCTCATAGGTGATGGTATTCGTTTCAGGTGATACATTCACCTGCTGTATCGCAGGGATGATATTGAGTTCGGGCGGAGCATAACTGCTGCATCCGGCACACAGGACAAACCCGGCAAACAGAATGAAGATAGATATAATGAGGATTTGTTTCATGATTCGCGCCCCAGTTCTGTAATCTTTACTTCAGCTTCAGCCAGCCGGTCCTCACATTGCCTGACCAGAACCATCCCCTGTTCATACAGGGTAATCATCTCATCAAGACTGGTATTGCTGTCTTCCATCTTTCGTACTATCTCTTTTAACTCACCTATCAGTTCTTCATACTTTTTTGTCATGGTACACCTGTGTTATCGCTGCATCTGCTGTTCCATCCGTCAGTCGTATCGTCACCGTCTTGCCTGGCGTAAGTTCATTACAGGACCTGATCACCGTCCCTGCTGAACTGACCATGCAGTACCCGGCCTGAAAGAGCGCTTCAGGACCCCGTGCTTTGAGAATGGCGGACAATGATGTGAGTTTTGCACGCTCTGCCTGAAGTCTGACCTGAACTGCACAGGAAAGCCGCCCCTTTATTTCAGCAAGGAAATTTTTTCGTTCCGGAAGTTCGCGTCTCATAAACACCAGCGGGTTTCTCCCCTCAAGGCGGCCACGGATCTCAGCAAGACTGGATTGTGCCCGGTCTTTTAAACCATGAGCTCCCCGTTCCATGCGGTCGGTCAGATCTGCCAGAGCCTCCTGCCGTATCCTGACTTCCCGAAGTAATCGTGGAGAGGAGAGGCGATCTCTGATCCCGTTCAGGTCTTCCTGTGCTGATTCCAGCCGGTTCATGAGTTGTAAAAATATCCGTTTTCTCAAATGTGTGAGAGCATCGAGTTCACTCTCCCGGTCGGGTACGCACTGCTCTGCAGCATGTGAGGGGGTAGAGGCACTCACATCAGCGGCAAGGTCGGCAAGCGTGATATCCACTTCATGACCGATTGCGGCAATCACCGGCACAGGGCAGGTGACGATGGCTTCGACCACACAGGGGTGATTGAATGCAAAGAGATCCTCATAACTCCCTCCTCCCCGGCCGACGATGATAACATCCACCATATCCTGTACCCTGATAATTGCCCGGGCGATATCCTCATGAGCAGATGCTCCCTGCACCATGGTTGGTGACAGGATTATTTCTGCAGGAAACCGTTTCGAGATGACATTCCTGATGTCATGGATCACCGCACCGGTTGAGGAGGTGACTACTCCGATCCTGACCGGATACTTTGGAGGACTCCGTTTTCGGTCAAGACTGAACCATCCTTTCGCGGCCATCTCTCGCCTCCACCCCTCGATCAGGAGTGCCCGCTCTCCGGCACCTGACGGCCTCATCTGGGTTATCTGAAAGGAGTACCGGCCTCCTGGTTCATAATGAGAGATGGAGCCATAGGCACGGACCTCCATTCCGTCATCGGGGGTAAAATCCAGGTATCGGGCGGCACTTTTCCATATCGCACATGAAACCACCGACTCCTTTCCTGCGACCTGTTCAGACAGGGAGAAATAGAGATGACCAGAACTGTGCCTCTTAAAATTGGTAATCTCCCCGGTTATCCAGATATTCTGCAGGGATGTGTCCTCAAGGAGCCGGGCAATCATTCTGGAGACTTCTGAAACCCGGAGTGTCACTGGGCCTTCCTTTTTCGTCCAGTTGTCGAGTGTTGCCTGGTCCATGATCACCTGATCGATTATCTTCATCCGGATAGATAATGTCTGGTAATGGATATTTCGTTCTCAAGTATGTTCTTTCATGATGCAACTCTTGAGGCTATCTTTCGTTCCCCTGAACAATCAGGGGCAGACTCCCTTGAGTTCTGGCTTGAAACCCCGGACTTCTGGCTGAAAGGCCTCTGTATGGATGAGTTGAAGAGACAGGTAAAAGCCAGTCAGACCAGATCTCCTCTGTCAGTTCATGCACCGGTACTAGACCTGAATCCCTGCTCAATCAACCCGGATGTGCGGGAGGTCTCAATCAGGTGGATAGAGCGATCAGTCGAACTTGCTGAGCAGATAGGAGCATCCGTCTGCACCATCCATCCAGGTCGGAGAACAGCAAAACGGCCTCCAAGTATCACCGATTATCAACGGCTCGGAACCATGCTTGACCGTATTGAACGGATCGCAGACGAGGTCAGGGTGAAGATCGCCATAGAGAATATGGAGCCTGCAGTAAATGCCCTGCTGACCACTCCGAATGAGATAATAAAAGTTCTGGATGAGCGATCCTGGCTCTATTTCACCTTTGATTATGCGCATGCGGTAGGGAGCGGACCCAAGGCGGTCTCGTCCTTTCTTGATGGGGGTGCTGGAAAAATCGTAAATATTCATATTTCAGGAGCAGGGAATGGACAGATGCATGGTCTGGTCAGCTCAGATGAAAATGTCATTCCTTTTCTTAGAGAACTCAGGGAGAACAGGTATGACAGACAGATAACCCTTGAGATCAATGACCTGGTTCTGCCTTCGGCATTATCATACCAGGAAAAAATTACGCTGCTGAAACAGGAGATAGCAGTGATAAGAAAGGCGTTCAAAGAGGAGGAATTGACAGGGGCAATATGAATCGTATGTAATGAAGGTTCAGTCAGTGCCGGAGTATACCTGTTTCATAGTGAGATCAGGGAGTATCTTTTTGTCTCTGGTTACAATATCATGTAGGAACAGAGGCAGAGGTATAATCTGTCAGGTCATACCTCTCATCATAATTGTCTATGCCGTATTCCGGCGTGATCGCTGAATGATAGAATACTACCTATACATAATCATTTTCATTTTATGCCTCATTTTGTCCGGTTTTTTCTCCGGATCAGAGGTAGCATTGTTCTCGATTACAAGGGCCAAGGTCAGAACTCTTGTCAACGAAAAAGAACCAGGATCAGAAGCTCTTGCTACCCTGAAAAAAAATCCTGACCGCTTTCTTATCACCATCCTTATCGGGAACAATATTGTCAATATCCTTGCGGCATCAGTCGCAACCGCAGTGGCAATCGGATTTCTTGGAGAGACGGGTCTTGCCGTTTCTGTTGCCACCATCGTTGTGGTACTGCTGCTGCTGGTGTTTGGAGAGATATGGCCGAAGATGTATGCATCAAGGAATGCGACCAGGTTCTCATTACGGTTTTCACCTGTCATTCTCCTGTTATCACAATTCTTTGCACCGGTAATTTTCATATTTAATAAAATAGCGGGGAAGATGACCGGGGCCGGAGCTTTTGCTCACCATATGATAACAGAAGAAGAGATCAAGGAATGGATTGATGTCGGGCAGGAAGAAGGAACGATAGAGAAGGATGAACAGGAGATGCTCCATTCGGTCTTTGAGTTCTCTGATACCCGTGTGCGCGAAGTGATGACACCCCGGATCGATGTTGTTATGCTTGAGGATACCTCCAGCTCTGATGAAGCCCTAGAGATCTTTAAAAATACCGGGTTTTCACGTCTGCCAATATGGCATGGGAATATCGATACGATCAGGGGGATTCTCAATGTCAAAGATGCCATCTTCTCAGTCCTTGAGACGCATGAATCCGTTCCTATCGTAGATCTCCTCTCTGAACCACTCTTTGTTCCGGAAACAAAGAATATTGATGATCTTCTTCGGGAGTTACGGGTGAAAAAGACCCATATGGCCATTGTCCTTGATGAGTACGGCAGCTTTGTGGGGATTGTGACCGTCGAAGATATCCTTGAGGAACTCGTGGGGGATATCCTTGATGAGTTTGATACTGAAGAGCACGAACTTGTCAGAGTGGCAGAGGATGTCTACTCAGTTGATGCACGTATGTGGGTGGAAGACCTGAACAAGCACCTGAATCTGCATCTTCCAACAAGTGAGACATATGAAACCATTGCAGGCCTTGTCATTGAACGGCTCGGTAATATCCCCCGGATTGGGGATGTATGTGATCTGGCCGAAGAAGGAGTCCGCCTGGTGATTATTCAGATGACCGGAAAACGAATCAACCGCCTGAAACTTATCAGGATACAGCCACCAGAGCCTGATGATGAACAGGAGAAGAACGGATGAAACTGGGACGGTTTGTGGTCCTTGCATCTGGCAGGGGATCCAATTTTCAGGCGATCATCGACCGGGTTTTTGATGGATATATCAATGCTGCCTGTACCGGACTTATCACCGACAACCCGGATGCATATGCGATAAAGCGGGCTCAGGATGCGGGAATTCCTGCGGAGGTCGTACCATACCGGAATTTTCCGGATAAGATCCAGTATGAAGATGCCCTCATGGCAGTTCTTGCGCGGTATAATCCTGACCTTGTGGTGCTGGCCGGATACATGCGCCTTCTCGGCGAGCGGATCGTTGATGCATACACCGGGAAGATGATGAACATTCATCCATCCCTTCTCCCTGCATTTCAGGGTCTTCACGCGCAGAGACAAGCCCTGACCTATGGAACAAAGGTAGCCGGATGCACTGTCCACTTTGTCACCCATGACATGGATGCCGGACCGGTGATCATACAACGGACAGTTCCGGTCCTTGATGATGATGACGAGGAGACCCTTGCTGACCGGATCCTTGTTGAGGAGCATCAGGCATATTCAGATGCCATCAAACTCTTTTTTGAGAAGAGACTCCGGATTGAGGGTAGGAGAGTTCGGATTCTTCCCGATTCATGACCAGAAAAGGGACACGTTCAGATAGAAAGCATATTGCCATGGAGCGGATCTCCATCCTGTTCTCCCAGGCAGAATCTTTCTTTTCTTGGAACCAGGAATACAGTCACCACTGTGTCAGATCCGCCCGCCTGATAGCCATGAAGGAGCGGGTGAGAATTCCCCCTTGGCTTAAAAGAAGATATTGCAGAAGGTGTAATGCATACCTGGTACCCGGTGTAACCGGACGAGTGAGAATATACCGGGGAAGGGTGATCATCACCTGTCTTACCTGTGGCTGGCATCGAAGAATACCAACTACCAGGAGTACCACTACCAATGGAAAAGAAAAGAAGTGATTCGGGATTTCATGACCTGAAACCTACGATATGGGTCGGTAAACAGGGCATGAGCGATACCATTCTGGACGAGATACAAAACCAGATCAAAGTCAGAAAAGTCATCAAAGTGAAATGGCTTTCCAGTGTTGAGATAGATCCTGAATCGGTTGCAGCACAAAGCAGGACAAAACTCCTTCAGGTCCGCGGAAGAACGATGGTCCTTGGAGATTCCAAGCTCTACCAGTGATCGAAACCTCGAAATATATATGTACACTCCACGCGAATAAGTAGAGACTACGATCCGTATTGAGAGTGTGGACTATCGATGACTACTGTATATGATGTTCCGGCCGACAAGCTCATCGCGAAAGCGGCAATGGAACTGAAGGAAAAAGCCGAAATAACCGCGCCTGAATGGGCACCATTTGTAAAAACCGGAACACACCGTGAGATGCCCCCGGAAGATCCGGAGTGGTGGTATACCCGTGCAGCAGCTGTCCTCAGGCGTGTATATGTTGATGGACCGGTCGGTGTTGAGAGAATGCGTTCGGTTTATGGCGGTAAGAAAGACCGTGGTTCCAAGCCGAGCAAGTCGGTAAAGGGAAGCGGCTCTATCCTCCGTAAATCACTGCAGCAGCTCGAAGCAGCGGGATTTGTTGCAAAACAGAAGAACGGAAGGGTCATAACCCCTGCAGGCGCTTCATTCCTTGATGGGATCGCCTATTCCGTCAGCAAAGAGCAGTAAACAGGATTGGTGAAACAGATGGGTGAAGATGAACTGGCTGAGATCCGCCGGAGAAAAATGGCAGAGATGCAGCAGCACGCTGCAATGCAACAACAGGAAATGGAGCGTCAGCAGCAGTACGAAGCTCAGATGCAGATGGCACTCATGCAGATTCTTGAGCCGGAAGCCAGGGAAAGACTCAATACCATCAAACTCACCAAGCCGGATTTTGCCAGGGCTGTTGAGCAACAACTGGTAATGCTTGCACAAAGTGGCAGAATCAAGACCAAAATATCAGATGATCAGCTGAAGGTCATCCTCCAGCAGGTGACCCCGGCGAAACGGGAATTCAATATCAGGCGGAAGGGATGAGGGCAGCCGTCCTCTTTTCAGGTGGAAAGGACAGCTCGCTTGCTGCCATTCTCCTCTCCACCTGGTACGAGGTCGAACTGAATACCTATCTCTTCAGCCAGGATGCGAACATCGACGCGGTCAGGAAAGCTGCAGGATCACTCGGTTTTCCTCACCACATCCGCCAGTTCAGGGAAGAACTCCTTGATGAGACAGTAGATCTCATCATCAGGCAGGGATTTCCAAACAATGCAATCCAGCTGGTTCACCGTGAGGCTATCCGGTGTTTATGCAAAGAGTATGAAGTGATTGCTGATGGAACCAGGTTTGGTGACCGCGTCCCCCTCCTCACCGATGATGAGATTCGAAGTATCGGGGACCGGTACGGATGCTCCTATATCAGGCCCCTGATTGGATTTCCAAAAAAAGAGGTTGAGCGACTGGTTTCCCGATACCTGATCATCGAAAACGGAGTGACCGGTGAGATAGAGAACGGGGATTATGAAACCGGGATTCGGAGGGAACTCGTACGAAGAGGTCTTTCTCCTGAATCATTCTTCCCGCCTGCACATCAGCAGTCGCTTGTCACCGGGAGAAAACCCAATTCATAGGTGTATCATGAGCAAACTGACAAAATGCCGTAAGATTCGGTTATCAAAAAAGACCACACAGAACCGCCGGGTTCCCCAGTGGGTTATGGTAAAGACAGCCAGAGCAGTAATGGCCCATCCACAGCGTCACAGCTGGCGGCGGAGCACCCTTAAGGTGTGAGAGACATGGTTGAGAAACTTCAGGAACAGATGTATGTGATTCCCCTCGGGGGAGTAAAGAGAGCACCGAGATGGCGCCGGAGTGCAAAGGCGATGAAGGATATCCGTGCATTCTTAAGCCGTCATATGAAGAGTGATGATGTCCGCCTTGGCCAGGATATTAATGAGAAAGTCTGGTCCAGAGGTACGGAAAAGCCTCCTGCACGGGTCCGCGTCCGGGCTATGAAGCTCGAAGACGGGCATGTTCAGGCAGAGCTGGCTGAGGAGTAGATGGACCGTTTTGTCTCGATAGCCGGAGATCCCCATATAGGCGTTTTCACCCGCGTATTTGATGATATCGCGGTGGTTCCACCTGATGTACCTGAGGAGGTTACCACCAGGTACGAGGAAGCATTAAAGGTTGAAATTGTCAGGACCACCATCCAGAGAAGTCCGATCATAGGTTCCCTTCTGGTCGGAAATAATAACGGACTGGTGATGACGGGAATGGCAACCGAAGAAGAGATAGCAACCCTCTCAGAATATCGTGACCTGATGCTGCTCGAAGAGGGTATGAATGCTGCCGGGAATATTATTCTGGCAAATGATCACTTTGCGGCTGTTCATCCTGAAATGGATGAGGAGTTCATGGATGCCTTAAGTGACTTTCTGAAAGTTCCGGTCATTCCCCTGACCCTTGGTGATGTCAAGACAGTCGGGATGGCGGCAGTCGCAACGAATTCAGGTGTTGTTGTCAGTCCCCGGACTACCCCTGGAGAAATTCAGAGACTGGAACAGGTGTGTTCCCTGCCTGTCGGGAAGGGAACTGTTACCATGGGGAATGCAATGGTCGGGACAGGCCTTGTTGCAAACCGTTACGGGTATCTGGCCGGAGTCGGGACAAGCGGATATGAACTCGGCAGAATTGAAGATATTTTAGGTTTTGAGGAGGAATAAAGATGGATGAGAAGAAATTCGAAGTAAAAGGAACGTACCAGGAGAAGCGTGACTTCTGGAAACCATATACAAAAGTTCTCTCTGCACCAAATGCCACCCAGGCAAAAGAGCGGATTTTTGCAATCATTGGAAGCAAACACCGCCTTGCACGTCCTTACATCAAGGTTGAATCTGTCTCCGAACTGAGTGGAGAGTGATACCAGTGGCTGCCCCCGTTGACCCCAGGGAAGTTCAGTCTCTTCAGACCTATCTGAACCAGTACACCCAGCAGGCAGAGGTATACTCCAGGCAGCTTGGGATGATGGAAGAGGGTATTCGTGAGGCAAACGCTTCAATTGAGACGCTGAAGGCCCTTGCAGAGGCAGGGGAAGCACCGGTATTCATGCCGATAGGTGGCGGACTGAATATCAGGGCTACCATCATTCAGCCAGATGAGGTCTTTGTCAGTATTGGCTCGGATATCATTGTTCAAAAGACGAATGAAGGTGCAATATCATACCTGCAGGACAGGATTAAGGAGATGGAGGCAACAGCCAAGAATCTG
Source organism: Methanospirillum hungatei (assembly GCF_020216685.1). Lineage (GTDB taxonomy): Archaea > Halobacteriota > Methanomicrobia > Methanomicrobiales > Methanospirillaceae > Methanospirillum > Methanospirillum hungatei_B. The sequence goes on from NZ_JAIWNS010000001.1 coordinate 9,439, forward strand.
ACTGAGATACTGCAGAAGATTGATGCACAGGTGAAAGACATTCAGAAACGTCTTGAACAATTATACCGACAGGCCCAGGCTGAACAACAGAGTGCAGGTTCCCTCTGAACTCCTGCCTTTTGTTTGGCAGCAGGTGACGGAACATGTTCAAAGCACTGAAAGAAAAACTCTTTTCTGCCAGAAAAAAACTGGAACATTCTATCGAAGTAACCAATCCGGCTGATACTGAAAAATCTCAAGATATATCCGGAGCAGAACAGACCCATCCTCAGCAGGAAGTCAAGACCCCTGCTCCTGAACAGGTGAAGAAGGCTGCCCCGAAGATCACTGAGAAGATAGTCTCTTTTGTCAGGGATCGTGAGTTCATCATCTCTGAAAAGGATGTGAGTGATATCCTTGATGAACTTGAGATGGGACTGCTTGAGAGTGATGTTGCCTTTTCTGTGACTGAAGCGATTCTTGCAAGAATAAAAGCAGACCTCTCCGGATCAAAGAGAAAGATCGGGACATCCGTTGATTCGATCGTGCGGGACGCACTGTCTGATGCCCTTCTTGGAGTTCT
>NZ_JAIWNS010000002.1 GCF_020216685.1 Methanospirillum hungatei
TGGTGAAGGGGTTGATATCTGTGCATTTATCAGAGAGCATGAACGTCCGGTCAAGATTCTCTTCACCGGGGTAAATGGCACAGGGAAGACCACCTCTATCGCAAAAGTCACCAGATTTTTACAGAAAAACGGATTTTCTGTTGTTCTTGGTGCCGGAGATACCTTCCGGGCCGGTGCCATAGAACAGATCGATGTTCATGGTGAGCGGCTTGGAGTAAAGGTCATTCAGCACCAGGAGGGATCAGACCCGACCGCTGTCCTCTTTGATACGGTGGAATATGCCCGGGCACATAAGATTGATGTGGTCCTTGGAGATACCGCCGGACGGTTCCATAACCGGGCAAACCTGATGAACCAGCTGGCAAAGATACGCAGAGTCATAAATCCTGACCTCATCGTGTATGTTGATGAGGCGGTTGCCGGAAATGATGCCGTCATCCGTGCTGAAGAGTTTGCAAAGTCAGTCGGGATGGATGCCATCATGCTCACCAAGGTCGATATGGATCCAAAAGGAGGGGCTGCAATATCTGTTGCATATGCCGTTGGAAAACCGCTCCTCTTTATCGGGACCGGACAGGGATATGATGATGTTATGGCCTTTAACCCCCGTCTTGTTGTTGCCGATCTGCTGGGTGATGCATAATGCTTGACAACCTGGGATCGAACCTGAAGGATGCCCTGCGAAAACTTGCCGGCAAGACCGTCATTGACCGGGCTGCAGTGGAAGAACTGGTAAAAGACCTGCAGCGGGCGCTGCTTCAGGCGGATGTGAACGTCAAGCAGGTGATGCAGCTCTCACAGACCATCAAAAAACGGGCCCTTGATGAGCAGCCACCAAAAGGTGTGACGGCGCGGGAGCATGTTCTCCGGATCGTTTATGAGGAACTGGTCGCCCTTGTCGGTCAGAAGGTTGAGGTCACCCTTGGAAAGCAGATCATCCTGATGGCCGGTCTGCAGGGTTCAGGAAAGACCACAACGACCGCAAAATTAGCCAGGTTTTTTAAGCGAAAGGGGATGCGGGTTGCGGTCATCTGTGCTGATACCTTCCGTCCGGGTGCCTACACTCAGATAAAAACCCTCTGTGACAAGGTTCATGTTCCCTGCTTTGGTGATCCATCTGAACATGATGCCAGGAAGATCGTCAGGGAAGGCCTTGCCCAGCTGAAGGAAGAGGTCATCATTGTTGATACCCAGGGTCGTCATGCCCTTGAGGATGATCTTATCACCGAGATTATTGACCTCAACGAGATTACGAAGGCAACACACCGGTGGCTGGTTCTGGATGCTGCACTTGGTCAGCAGGCACGCGAACAGGCCAGGAGGTTTCATGAGGCGGTCTCCATTGACGGTGTCATCATCACCAAGATGGACGGTACCGCAAAGGGAGGTGGTGCCATGTCGGCAGTTGCCGAGACCGGATCCGGGATCGTCTTTATCGGTCAGGGAGAGACCATCGAGGATCTTGAATGGTTTGATCCGAACAGCTACATCTCACGACTTCTTGGTATGGGCGATCTCAAGGCCCTTGCCGAGCGGGTCCAGGAGTCGATCGATGAGCAGGACATCGATGTCAATGCCATGCTCTCCGGCAAGTTCACACTCCGGGATATGTACCGCCAGCTTGAGGCGGTCAATAAGATGGGGCCGTTAAAACAGGTCCTTTCCATGCTGCCACTCGGCGGGATGGATCTCCCCACCGAAGCGCTTGATGTGACCGCTTCAAAGATGGGTAAGTACCGGGTTATCATGGACTCGATGACCGCGACTGAACTGGATGATCCGACCGTCCTGAATGGATCACGTATTCAGCGGATAGCACAGGGTGCTGGTGCCCAGCTTGAAGAAGTCCGCGAGTTGATCAAATACTATAAGATGATGAAGCGGACATTCAAGGGCCTGAAGGGAGGAGAAAAGGGTATGCAGCGACTGATGAAGAAGTTTGGGAAAATGGGCTGATGACATCCTTTACCGTCATCGGCCATACCGCATGTACAGATGCATCGTTCCCGCTTGATGATCTTCCCGGGAAAGGGGGAAGAATGGACCTCCTCTGCCGGGCCGTTGCATCCTCCCTTTTTTTGTCTCATGGCATCCGTGAGGATACCATCTGTGATATCATGCTTCTTGGTCAGCCGCATCCTGGTCGGATCATCCGGTTTGATGGATCAGCACTCAGAAGCCTCTCTCCTGATGAACGGAATATCGCGTCGTCAATCAAGAGAGCATTAGCGATCCCTGCCGGAAAAACCTTCCGCAAAGCAGGACCAGGTCTTCTGACAAGGAAAGGAACACTGGCAGACCAGCTTTCAGAGAAACACTATGCCGTTCTTGATGAGTCCGGGACTGATATCAGAAAGGTGCCCACTGAAGAACTGCCTGATGCATTTCTCCTCTCAGACAACCGGAACTTTTCAGACGATGAGATTGAACTTACCAGGGATATCCCTAAATATTCTCTCGGGCCGGCAATTGTGCATGCAGACCATGCGATTGTTCTTATCCTCAATGAAATCGATCGAAGGAGATCAGGATGGATCTGACTGAATTATACCAGAAAGTAACAGAATATGGAGATATTTGTGACCACTGTCTTGGTCGGATGGTCGCAAAACGATCCTTTGGCCTCTCAAATGATCAGAGAGGGAAAGGCATCCGGATTGCAGCTGCACTGACGTTGAACCAGCCATATCAGGAACAGAAGGAACCCTGCTGGATTTGTGGAGACTTTTTTACGTCCACGAATACATGGGCTGACCGGGTCATTGACGCATTTTCAGGAATTGAAGGAAAGACATTTGTCATCGGATCAAAGGTTCCTCCCCTCATGAGTGAGTCTGAAGAGATGGTGTGGAGTGATCTCGTCCTCTCTGATCCTGAACCGCTCAAATCTGAGATAAACCGTGAGGTGGGAAAACGTGTTGCAGCAAAATCCTCCCTGGTCGGTGATACGAAGAACCCGGATCTGACTGCAGTCCTTAATATCAGCAATGGCACCATTGAGGTACAGATTCGTCCGCTCTTTCTCTATGGAAGATATTTTAAGTATGAGCGGGGGATTCCCCAGACTCACTGGGCATGCAGAGCCTGTAAGGGCGCCGGGTGTGAAGCCTGTGACGGGACCGGAAAACAGTACCGGGACTCGGTGGAAGAACTCATCGGTGCACCTCTGCTCCCCATTTTCAAGGCAGAACGGGTGTTTCTTCACGGCGCAGGACGAGAAGACATCGACGCGATAATGGTCGGGTCAGGAAGGCCGTTTATCCTGGAGATTGTGAACCCCCGGATCAGGGATGCCGATCCGAAAGCCCTCGAAGATGCCATTAATACGTATAATGAAGGCAGGGTAGGAGTTACCGACATCAGATGGAGTGCCAGATCAGAGGTGGAAACCTTAAAGAGTCACAAGGGGCATAAAAAATACAGGATTCTGGTCGATATAGACGGTTCCGTCCCGGATACCGCCCTTCAATCAGCCGTACAGCAACTATCGGGGGCTTTAATTCGTCAGCGCACGCCAACACGGGTAGCCCATCGGAGAGCAGATAAAGTACGTGAACGGGGCGTTCTCGATATCAGATATACAGGAAAAGAGGGAAAGGACTTCGTACTTGAGGTCACCGGTGAAGCCGGCCTGTATATTAAAGAGCTGATATCCGGTGACCAGGGACGGACGACGCCTAGTCTGACAGAGGTCCTGAACACTCCTGCACGTGTTGTACAGCTCGATGTCATTCACGTGGAAGGAATAGATCAGGTGAAATCTCATGGCACTTCATAACGGCCCACGAAAAAAGACTCGGTATAAATTCAAGAAAGATCTCAGATCACGTGGTGTTCTTCCGGTAACCCGGGTCATCCAGCAGTTTGAACTCGGACAGAAGGTTCATATCGTTTGTGAACCGAGCATTCAGAAAGGAATGCCCCACCGCAGATTCCATGGCAAGACCGGCTCAGTTGTCGGTCAGCGGGGCCGTGCCTGGCTGGTTGAGATCCGTGACGGTAACAAATTCAAAACGGTCATCTCACGCCCCCAGCACCTCCGTGCACAGCAGTTCTAAAGGAAATAGAGGAAGATTGGCATGAAGATAAAAGGAATCCTGCAGGAAAAAGCAATTACTCTCCCCGAATTGAAAGAAGAGCTCCTGAATGTGGAAGCTGCACGACTTGAAAAGGGCAAAGAGATGTCATATGAGCTTCGGCGCAGTATTGAACATGCCAATCAGATCTCAAAAACATCTGCAGAGAAATCCAAGGAACTCGTGCAGGCACTGCTGCAGCTGGATAAGGTAAAACCTGACGTGGCATACCGCATTGCAAATGTCATGCCACGGACACGGGATGAAGTGCGGGCAGTATTTGGCAGGGATAAATTTTCTCACACCCCCGAAGAACTCGATGCAATCATTGATCTGGTGATTTCTCACTTCAGATAGGCTGATACCCATGAAAGAGGAAAAAAAAGAGATCAATGCAGTAGTTCTGGATATCCTTCCCAAAGGATACCCTGATGATCCCCGGCCGATGTACAAAAGGGAACCGGTTGTTCAGGCAGTCGGCGTAGAACAGTTCAAACTTCTTGAACTGATCCCAAAAAGTCTGACACTTGACATCGGTGAACTGGTATACATCGGGGGTGGAGAGCGGCCCAAGATTGAACGGGTGAAGCGTCGGCTCAGGTACGATGAACTGACCCACAGTGCAGTCCAGGAACTCTCTTTTGCAATTGAACGGATAGTAAAGGATCGGGAGAGAGACTTTGTCGACTTTTACAACCGTGCAATTCCGATCACTCCGAAACTGCATATGCTCCACCTGCTCCCCGGTATCGGGAAGAAACTGATGTGGGAGATCATCGAAGAGCGCGAGAAGAAACAGTTTGATAGCTTTGCAGATATATCTCAGAGAATCAAAACCATCCCGCACCCTGATCGGATGATCCTGAACAGGATACTGGAAGAGATTCAGGATCCGAACGTAAAATATCATCTCTTTACGTCACGATGAGAGCATACCGGGACCAGCATTTTCTGACTGATCCCCGGATTGTTGCCCGGATAGCAGATCTCCTGGACATCTTTGGCCGGATCGTTCTTGAGATAGGTCCGGGCGAGGGCATCCTGACAGAGGCCCTTCTAAAACGGGGTGCCAGAGTCATTTCTGTTGAACTTGACAGCATCCTTATCGAACGTTTAGAAGAGCGGTTTGCATCTGAAATTGCAGACGGATCTCTTACACTCCTCCGGGGGGATGCCGTGAAGGTGCCCCTCCCGCCATTTGAGATCGTTATGGCAAACCTTCCGTATTCCATATCTTCTCCCATAACCTTCCGGCTGCTGGACATCGGTTTTGAAGCTGCAATACTTATGTATCAGAAAGAGTTTGCAGACCGGATGATGGCCCATCCGGGAACCCGTGACTGTGGGAGACTTTCTATTATGCTCCAGACCTATGCAAGGGCGAACCGGTGCTTTGATCTTCCACCCGGAGCTTTCTCTCCACCACCTGCCGTCAAATCTACGGTCATGTGGATTGAACCAAGGGAACCATTATTCCCGATTCATGACCGAAAGATCTATGAAGACCTCATCCGCGAGCTCTTCACCAGGCGGAGAAAGACGGTACAGTCCACCCTGAAAGCACTTGCAGGGAGATTTGGAAAAGAGAAGATTGATTCGGTCATCAGGGATCTTAACCCGGAAATTCTCTCATCACGACCGGAGGCACTCTACCTTGAAGATTTTGCCACCATCTCCAATGAGCTCAGTTCCTGATGAGGGGCAGATATACCCGCCCAGAGAAGATACCTTTTTTCTGCTCAGGCTGGCTCAGGCGGAGATAACACCTGATGATATCGTCCTTGAAGTGGGGACCGGGAGCGGATATGTTGCCTCATCTATTCAGGACTGTCGGATGGTCGTTGCAACCGACATAAACCCTCATGCCGTGCTGTCTGCTTATGCAAGAGGAATCCAGGTTGTAAGAACTGACTTTATCGCCGGTCTTCGCCGGATTTTTTCTCTTATCCTCTTTAATCCACCATACATACCAACGAGACCAGATGAACGATGCGATGACTGGCTTGAGTATGCCCTGGACGGAGGGCCGGACGGGAGAGGGCCACTTACCCGGTTTCTTCATCTGGTTCCTGATGTTCTGATACCCGGTGGACGGGTTTTGATTATAATCTCCTCACTCCAGCATTTTGAAAAATGCGAGGAGATCTTTAAAAAAACCGGCTTTTCTTATACTATCGCCGGTCATGAGATCCTTGAAGATGGCGAGGAACTGAGGATATACCGGCTGAAAAAAGGGTGAGTCGATTATTGCATATTGGTGTACCGATGCATAATCTCTTCAATAGAACAGTGTTTCATCTCAATCAGGGCACTGATAACAGAATCTGCAAATATCATGGCAGTAGTCTCAAACAGGGTTCCGAGGGGGGTGCAGGCAGCTGATATTGACCGGTGTTCACCACGAAGCTGCCGGAGGTCAAAATGATCAGGACCGACATGGCAACTCTCTTCTTCGGTATCCAAAAGAACCACGCAATCCGCAATCTCTGCCATTGGTGAGACCCTGGAACCGGTGATCAGACAGATCTGACCGCCTATCTGACGGGTGGTCTCACATGCCTCCATGACCGATTTTGTCTTTCCTGAACCTGAAAATGCAATGAGGGTATCATTCTTGTGAAATGAAGGAGTGACTGTCTCTCCTACCACATAGGAGGTCAGACCCAGATGCATCAGGCGCATGGCAAAGGATTTTGCAACAAACCCTGACCGGCCAGCACCGATGACAAATATCCGGTCTGCCGACATCAGTGCAGATATGAAACAATCAACCTGATCCTGCCTGAGCGTCTCGGCAATCTCACCGATGCGGGAGATCATCATGGACATAATATCCCGGAGGGGGATACATGGTTCTGCTGGGGTTGGTGAAGACATGAAATATGCTGTATTTTCGTTTGTTTTGGTAGTTCATCTTCCTTTGCTTAATGCCTGAAATATCTGATTCCGGTAAAGACCATCGCCATCTTCCTCCGGTTTGCCTCAGCAATGACTTCGTTGTCCCGGATTGATCCCCCAGGCTGGATAAGGGCGGTTGCCCCTGCCTCGGCGGCGACCTCAAGGGTATCAGAAAATGGGAGGAATGCATCTGATGCAACAACAGAGCCTTTCAGGGGGAACTGCGCCTTCGAGATGGCTATCTTTGCACTATCAACCCGGCTCATCTGTCCGGCACCAATGCCAAGGGCTCTGTTTTTATCTGCAAAGACGATGGCGTTACTTTTCACATGTTTACAGACCTTCATCGCAAGCATCATGGCCGCCTCTTCATCAGCGGTCGGGTCCCGGTCTGTTACCACCTGCCATTCCTCTCTCTGAACAGGTGTCACCTGTACAAGAGCACCACCGTCAATGGTTCTTACCGCTGGATTTCCTGCAGGATCGGTGAGATGAAGAAGGCGGAGGTTTTCCTTGGTCTTCAGTATCTCCCTTGCCTCGTCAGAGAAAGATGGGGCAACAAGCACTTCTATAAAGATCGAGGCAATCTCTCTGGCCAGGTCTGGAGTAACCTCCCGGTTGACCGCTACAATGCCACCATATGCGGAGACCGGGTCCACATCCCTGGCTGCAAGGTATACATCGCGGATGGTCTCTCCGGTCGCAACCCCACAGGGATTATTGTGTTTCACAATAACTGCTGCACATTCATCAAATTCACGGAGAAGCCCGACGGCCGCATCGACGTCAAGGTAATTATTGTATGACATGGCTTTCCCCTGAAGCGGAAGGCTCCCACCAATCCCGCTCTCCCCATAGACTGCAGCAACCTGGTGAGGGTTTTCACCATACCGCAGCATCCGGCCATTTCTGAACTGGACCGAATATACAGAAGGCAACTCTCCTTCAAGACCATACAGATAGTTGCTGATGGCTCCGTCATAGGCTGCCATACGGGCAAAGACTTTCCTGGCATAGGCAAGTCGCTCTTCCCTGGTGAATGGCTTTTTGGATGATACGGCATTCATAAGTGCTGGATAATCTGCAGGATCAATCACGACAAGAACGTCCTGAAAATTTTTTGCTGCAGCCCGTATCATCGCCGGCCCGCCGATATCGATGAATTCGATCAGTTCATCCAGGGGAAGAGACTGTTTTGTCATCTCTTCAAAGGGATAGAGATTGACCACTACGAGATCTATCGGGCCGATATTATGCTCTTTCATTACGGCATCGTCAGTACCTCTCCGGCCGAGAATCCCTCCATGAATTTTCGGGTGTAATGTCTTGACCCGGCCATCCATCATCTCCGGAAATCCGGTATATTCTGATACTTCGATGATGGGGATGCCTGCGGTAGTGAGAACTTTTGCGGTTCCCCCCGAGCTCAAAAGTTCAATCCCGGCCTGGTGCAAAGTCCGGGCAAGGTCGATGATACCGTCCTTGTTCCAGACTGAAAGGAGTGCACGCTTCATGTAGTACTACGTGGGTCATCAGCTATAATGAGGATACTGGACATCCTGTCTGACGACCAGAGCCGGATGAAAATCAAAAAAATTGGGATATTTGTATTATCTTCTTTTTCCAGCCACCGCCATCATCACTGCCAGAAGAGACAGAAGGCAGACTACAACGCCGAGCGGTTGTTTTTGTGCTGATGGTTTTTCTTTGGGCGGAGAGGGAAGCGGGGGTTTTGTCGGTTTTGCGGTCACATCGATAGAGGACTGAGTGATAATTGGAGTAATATCAAGGGTCAGTTCAGGAACCGGCGTTTCTGTCGGAGTGGGAGTGGGTGTCAGGGTGGGAGTCCTGGTCTTTGTGCCTGAACTATCTGATTCTTCCTTTTCTGATGACTTTGACTTTTTATCAGAAGTGTCCTTTTGTGATTCCTTCTCCTTTTCTGGTTTTATCTTACTTAACACAAAGGTCGTTTTCAGACTGGTTGTCACGCCGTCCCCTGAGTTCTTCTCGGCGATATCATTTGCCAGAATGGTGGCCCACGCAGTATATTCCCCTTCAGGATACTTTTCATCATCCTTGGTTTCCCAGACTGCCCCGGTGTCAAAGGGACTATAGTAGACGAATATTTTCTCTAGATTATATGTCCCGGTTGGTGACTGAAGCGTCGTGAATGTCGTCTCATTCGGACCGGTCAGATTGATCCTGACTGGAACTCCTGCAGAACCTGGCCGCTCCTGTAACAGATACATATTGGATGATATCTTAAATGAAACAAGATTCCCTTTTTTGATCCATTCCGGCTCGTGATCAATCCCCTGCTCTACCACATCAAGCTGAATCCAGGGATCTTCAACCTTGAACACGGGTTTTTTACTGATGAGCCCGTACCAGGTTCCGGTTTTACCGGAAAAGAATGCAGGATCCACAAAAAAATGCCTGGTATCCATTACTTTCGCACGGGAGTCTGGTGTTCCCTCAGGGGAGCCTGAACTCCAGAATGCGATCTCATCCCCTGCCCTGACATTACAATCTGATATATCAAGGTCATTTTCTCCGACAAATACCGTCCCTTCCTTTGGAATTTTTGAATCCAGTGCATATGCCCCGGTCCCGAAGAGGAGAAGAGAGAGTATGAGTATCAGGAAAAATCTGGACAAATCCATAATAAAGTATCATTTTCGCTTTTTTTAGATATTTGCGTGCTGAAGGACTTAGGTAAGGCGAGAGCATCATATTCCATGAAGGAAGAGTACTATCACGCAGTTCGCTCTTGTTATTCTGGGTCTTGTCTTTGTCCTGATTGCAATCCGTCAGGTCGGCCGGTTTTCCTTCTCAATCTGGCAGGTGATGCTGGCCGGGGCAGTTCTGACCCTTGTTACCGGACAGATATCACCGTATGATGCAGTCCTTGCCATCAACCCCGGGGTCATGCTCTTTTTGTTTGGTATGTTCATCGTTGGTGAGGGGGTAAAAAACAGCGGGCTTTTGGAACAGTGTATCTCGTGGATCTGCCGGCATGCATCATC
>NZ_JAIWNS010000003.1 GCF_020216685.1 Methanospirillum hungatei
AGGTACCATGCTTCTGGTCCTCATCATCGGGACGATGGGACTATTATCAGCGGTTTTGATGAATGACACCATTGCTATCATCGGAGCACCCCTCATCATGCTTCTGGCCGGGCGGCTTGGGGTCTCAAAACCAGGAGCACTGATAGCCCTCTGCTTTTCGGTCACAACCGGCAGTGTATTCAGCCCTATCGGAAATCCCCAGAATTATCTCATCGCCTCATATGTCCCCGAATTGTCCCCTTATCTCCTCTTTTTTTCAGGTCTTTTCATTCCGACTCTCCTCTCCCTTGGCGTGATCTTCCTCTTCCTGCGTCCGCTTTTCAGGGAAGTCAGCAACCCGGCTGAAGGATGCAGATTCGGAAAGATTTCTCCGGATACCAAACCATGGCCGGTGTACCTCTCCTTTCTTTGTATTTTCACCGGCATCGGACTGCAGATTATCAGCGGGCTTTTTCAGATGGGGTGGGCAGTTCCTATCGAGTGGATTGCAATCACCGCCGCTATTCCGGTTCTGGTTTTTTCAAAAGAGCGGATCAGACTTCTTCGGAAAATAGACTGGCACACCCTCATCTTCTTTGCAGCCATGTTTGTCCTGATGCAGAGTGTGTATGATACGGGATTCTTCCAGGGGATGATACCGGAGACTGGAGGTGCGGACATTCTGCTTGTGCTGATTGCAGGCATCCTTCTCTCTCAGGTTATCTCAAATGTCCCATTTGTAGCTCTCTTCCAGCCGCTCCTGTTATCATCTGGAGTTTCCCCGGCAATCATTCTGGCCCTTGCGTCAGGAAGCACCATCGCAGGAAACCTTACCATTCTTGGTGCAGCCAGCAATGTCATCATCATCCAGCAGGCAGAACGAGAGGGAGTTCATATTTCCATGCGATTATTCTGCAGATATGGTATTCCGGTGACATTCTTTCAGATGTGTATTTATGCGGCTTTTCTGATAGCAATGCCATAAGGAAGCATCTGTTCGGGCATACGCAGGTATTGCATGGCATATTTTTAAATAAGACGAATAAAAGAGCTGAGTTATACCCAGGATTGTCCCATGTCAGGAATACTGGTCGTTGATGACAAACCCGCGCACCGGGATCAGATCGCGGAGATACTCAGCAATGCCGGATATCTGGTAACCGGTAAAGCCTCGTCAGGGGCTGAAGCGATAACCATGTTTCATCAGATAGAACCTGACCTGGTAACGCTGGATCTTATCATGCCTGATATGAATGGTATGGACCTTCTCAGGATCATGAAGGGGACAAGTCCGATGGTCTCATTTCTTATCTGCACGTCCATCTGCCATGAGATGATTGCAGACCTTGCAAAGCGATCCGGTGCTGATGCACTCTTTCACAAACCTATCTCTGATTCATCACTTCTTGCAGCAGTTTCCAAAATCCTGGGATCACCACACCAGGAAAAGGAAGCATAATTTTACTGTCATGAGGTATGATCCGGGAGGGGATCCCGGACCTGAAAACAAGGTTTATGGGGTGTATCCATTTCCGGTCCAGTGCAGATTATTGTGCGGGGAGTGCTGGATGGGGGGTTTTTTGGATCTGCCTGAACCGGTCATGTCTCTTCTGGTTTTGTATTATCCTCTGGTGAGGACGGCATACCGGATGGGTAGGTGTGGGGCTTTTTGCGTTCCAGCTTTGGTATCACCTCCGAACTCTTCGTGCAGGGCAGTTCCTGCGCATGTATAGTTATATTTACATTCTGTTATATCTACTTTCCTCATGGACAAGGACTCTCAGCTTTTTGTTAGCAATTATGCGCATTTCCAGCTCTAATTCAGGGAGCTGATTCTTCAAATACAAAGATCTCTTCGATGGTAACATGGAACCGGCGTGCCATTTTAAAGGCTAACTCAAGGGAAGGATCATATTTTCCCTTCTCTATTGCAAGGATGGTCTGTCTTGTCACGCCAACTTCCCGTGCAAGGTCTTCCTGAGTCATGTCATGCATCGCTCTGAAAACCTTGATCTTATTCTTCATCCTCTCCTCCGGCACCAAATTTCCGCTCGTACCAGGAGATGAAAAGGATGTACACGATGATCATCAGAAAGACAATGAACATGAGGAGGAATGAAAACCGGGCAATCTGGTACGAGAATGGTCCAAACGTGTCTCCCCCAAGACTGATTACTACGCCACCCAGGGCATATGAAAAAAGCGTTATCCCCATTACCTGTAGGGTTCGCAGAGAAGCTTTCTCAGTGATCAGGTGTGAGCGTTCATCAGTAATCACATCATCAACCATCTGTCTTGAAATCCAGGCTGCCAAAACCCCGATTATAACCGCTCCGGTCATAACCAGGGGTTCGAGGTTCTCTACCGACCAGAAAAATATCCCGACTTCAAGAATTGCGATGACACCAAGGAGAAGGAAATATGTGTATTGCTTCATAATGCTTTGTAACGGATTAGTGTATCTACGCCGGAGAGGATAAGTATATTTGTCACGATAACTGGCAAAATCCAAATCGGGCTGTTGGATGCAGTATGCTAGGTAAAAATATGGTATCTGATCCTCCGATACGGGTTCTCTTTGTGGATGATGAACCTGGGATGCTCCAGGCAATCCGGGATTATCTCTCCATAGTCCATTCCATCGGGGTTGATATCTGTAATTCCGGTGCTGAAGCCCTTACCAGGGAGGATCTCTTTGGATTTGACTGCCTGATTATTGATTACGAAATGCCGGACATCGACGGAATTGTTCTTTTAAAAGAGATTCGCCAGATGAATACTGACATTCCCATCATCATCTTCACCGGAAAGGGGCATGAAGATGTTGCGATGGAGGCCATCAACGCCGGGGCTGATTTTTACATCAAAAAGGGTGGAAATCCGGAGGAACTCTTTACTGAACTCGCGCATTTCATCCGCAAAGGCGTCAGCAAGTACCGGGCTGAACAGTCACTTGTGGAAAAAGAGCGCCGGTACCGGGCGGTTGTTGAGGATATGACCGAATTTGTCTGCAGGATGAATGCAGAAGGAGTCATCCTTTTTGTCAACTCGGCCTTTCCAAAAAGTCTTCAGATACCGTTTGATGTTTTGAACGGAGTGACATTTTACTCCCTCTACCCTGACCATAAGCGGGAGATAGAAGAGGTCATCTCCCTTTGTGACCCAGACAACCCTTCAGCCCAGCTGGAACTGCCATTTCAGGGAAGTCAGGGTAAGACCATCTGGCACAGCTGGGTAATCAGAGTCATATTTGATGACCGGTTCGATATCCAGGAGATACAGGCGGTTGGCAGAGACATCTCAAGACAGAGGGAACTTGACAGGCAGGGGACCATCCTCAGAGAACTTGGGATCTCACTTGCGAGTAGTTCAACCCTTGAATCTGCTCTCAGCTTCTCCCTGTCTGCAGCGATCGAGATAGGGGGTCTTGAGACCGGAGCAGTCTATCTCCATGACCATAATTCAGGCAGACTCTCCCCCTTCCTTGACCAGGGGCCATACCGGGCAGCATTACACAGGCTCTACGATGAGTTTTCCAGGATTGGAGATGAAATGATCCTCAATACCGGAGATCCGCTCTATATGAGCATGACGGATCTGCACCGGTTTGAAAGCAGGTTTACTGCACTGGCATTCATTCCAATTATCAGATATGAAGAGGTAACCGGCTGGTTCATCCTGGCATCAGACAACCTGATTGAAGTCCCGTATGAGATAAGAGGTCCTCTTGAGGGAGTTGCGTCACAGATAGGAAATGTCATCTCACGAATTGAGGCTGAAGAAGCACTTCGGGATGCTCTTATTGAAAGCGAGGAGCGGTATATGCAGCTCTCGGAGACATCTCCCGATGCCATTGCAATTTTATCCGGAAATTCTGTGGTATATCTGAATCCTGCTGCAAATGCACTCTTTGAAGTGGACAGCCCTGATGTCTTTATCAAACAACCCCTCCATGATTTTCTTGATACTGACCTGCAGAACTGGTTTTATGAGATCCTGAAAACCAAGGCCAGAGAGAAGAGTCCAAGAGCAGGCGAAGGATTTCTCAAAACGAAAAATGGCCGACAGATATATGGTGAACTCATCAGTGTTCCTATCTCCCATGCAGGAGAAGATGCAATCCTTCTGCTTATCCGTGATAAAACAAGTCAGCGGATACAGGAGCAGGCATTGATTGAGAGCGAACGCCGGTTTCGTGAGATGGCTGATCTCCTGCCCGAACCATTGTTTGAAGCTGACACGAACGGGAAGCTGACTTTTTGTAACCGTGGGGTTTTCGCTCTCCTCAATGCATCACATGTTCCGGATACCGATATCACCATGGCATCAGAGCTGGTTTCCGCGCAGGAGCAACTCAGGTTTTCCACCATTCTGAAAAAGGTCGCAAATGATCTGATGCCGGTTGCCGGGGACTTTATTGCTGCAGGAGATCCTTCGGACCCGCGAATTATTCATCTTTCCCTCGCTCCCATCCTCCGCGACGGGGTTTTCTCCGGCACCCGGGGTATCCTCATTGATATTACCGAGAACAAGCGGTATCAGGAGAGACTCCACCATATGATCGAGGAGAAGGATGTACTCTTTCGTGAACTGCACCACCGGGTCAAGAACAACATGCAGATCATATCAAGCATGCTCCAGCTGCAGGAAGAGTACATCACCGATGAAGTCATCCTTTCAGCCCTCCATGATTGTGAACAGCGGATCGACTCAATGGCCCTTGTCCATGAGACATTATACCGGACCGAGTCACTTGCAGGTATTCCCTTCGGCCAGTACCTTGAGGATCTCGCACAGGCGGTGACCGAGGGATTTGCAACCGTAAGAGATATCAGGACTGAGATCGATGTCGGAAGTGTCATGCTCAGCCTGGATACCGCTGTCACCATCGGGCTTATCGTGAATGAACTGATGGTAAATTCCATGAAATATGCCTTTGTGGATCGGCCGTCAGGGCTAATTACCATCAGGCTGACCTGTGAGGATGACGGGTGCACGATGCGGTATTCGGATGACGGCGTTGGTCTCCCACCAGGATTTGAGATTGAAAAGATCTCCAGTCTCGGGATGCGCCTTGTGCGTATCCTTGCACGGCAGATACGTGGATCATTACTGATTGAGAGCGAACCGGGTGCAGGAATGATCTGCACCGTTACCTTCCCAAAACAGGCAGGAAATATATGACCCAGGTGCTTATCGTTGAAGATGAGGCAATTGTGGCTGAATCTATCGCATCCAAACTTCGCCGGTACGGATATGAAGTGGTTGATACCCTTCCGACCGGAGAAGAGGCAGTAGATAAAGCTGGAAAAACGCGGCCTGATGTGATCCTCATGGACATTCATCTGGCGGGAAAGATGGACGGGATACAGGCCGCAGATCGGATCTCAAGCCAGTATCATATCCCGGTGATTTTTCTGACTGCATATGCCGATGAACAGACCATAGCCCGTGCAAAAGAGGCAGGTCCCTTTGGATACCTTGTAAAACCATTCAGGGAACGTGACCTGTACGTAACAATTGAGATGGCACGCGAGCGATCCAGACTTGAAGCAGAACTGGAAGCGGCAAACCGGGAACTTGATTCGTTCAGTTACTCAGTATCGCATGATCTGCGGGCACCACTCATTGCTATTGATGGATTCTCCCGTATCCTAGAAGAGACCTATGCCGGGTACCTTCCCCCTGACGGTGTTGAATGTCTGTCCAGAATCCGGCAGGCCGCAAACCAGATGGACCAGCTCATCGAGGACTTTCTGCGGCTCTCACGAGTAACACGGGCACCACTCCTGATGGAGAAACTTGACATCTCCCGTATAGCACGTGATATCCTGGGTCAGCTGGCAACGCATGATCCTGACCGGAAGGTTCACTGGAAGGTTGAAGAAGGGCTGACGGTATTTGGAGATCCGGGTCTGTGTGAGATTGCCCTTAAAAATCTTATCGGAAATGCATGGAAGTATACGATGCATACTGATAATGCACAGATCCAGGTAGGCAGCCTGATGCAGGGTCAGACACGGGTGTTCTTTATCAAAGACAATGGCGCAGGTTTTCCATCAGAGAAAGCAAACCTCCTCTTCATCCCTCTGCAGCGGCTTCACTCCCACCAGGAGTTCCCGGGAAATGGTATCGGCCTTGCAACAGTACAGCGGATAGTGCACCGGCATGGTGGACGGATATGGGCAGAAGGGGCTACCGGTGAAGGAGCAACCTTCTTCTTTACCCTTCCTGAAGAGGCGGGATAAACCGGAGAATATATGCCAACGGTACTTATTATTGACGACGAGGATCTTGATCGGAAAGTCCTTCACTCCATCCTGCTTTCTGCAGGGTACGAGGTAGTCGGGACGGCACGAAGCGGAGAAGAGGGGATAAAGCTCAGTCGAACACTCAAGCCTGATCTTATCACCATAGATCTTATGATGCCGAAGATGAACGGGATGGAGGTCCTCATAAAACTAATGAAGGAGAATGCCAAGACAAACGCTCTGATCTGCACATCAGCCCATTCAGACCCGGTTGTTGACCTGGCCATGCGATATGGCGCTAAGGGGTATATCATCAAACCATTCCAGGCCAGATCCCTCCTTGCAACCGTAAAGGAAGTAGTCGGAGCACCTGACCCGGCACGGATGAATGTGTGGAATTTTTAAAAGTTCAAAAGCGAGGGATACATACAGATGGGAATCCTGATTGTTGACGACACAGACTTTGATCGCAATCTCCTCAGATCCATTCTGCTCTCTGCGGGGTATGAGATATCAGGCCTTGCTACCTGTGGTGAAGAGGGTATCAGGCAGTATCATGCATTACAGCCAAATCTGGTCATGCTCGATCTCATTATGCCAGACATCAACGGAATTGAAGTCCTGCGAAGGATCAGGATCGATGCCCCTGACGCAAAGGTGATGATGTGTACATCGGTTGGTGAGGAGAGCATGGTAGATCTTGCCAGGCGGATGGGTGCTCGGGGATATGTAGTAAAACCCTATATAGCAGATAACCTTCTTGGTGCCGTTCAGAAAATTCTCGGTCCGCCGGGAAAATCCAGAATCTGATATGGTTTTTTTCTCTGTTGCTCTTCTCTCCCTGATAATCGGCAATTTTTTCAAAGGCTATGTAGAAGGAACGGTAATACTATGCACTACGGTCCCTTTCCCATGCTTTCCTGACAAGGTCAGGCCGACTTTATAAGTTCCCGGATTCTGATACCGGTGAACAGGACTCTCCTCCCATGAGGTATATCCATCACCAAAATCCCAGAACCAGACATCGGGGTCCCCACCGGATGTGGAATGAAACCTGATAATGGCGGGATTACTGGGATCAGCATCCCAGGTATATGATGCACGAAACACATCAATGACACCCGTATCCCGTGCCTGGCTGCAGAGATTTGAGACCGTATAACTGACGATATATCGTCCGGGGTTTTCATACCGGTGAAAGAATGGATCTGATTGTGATGATGTAGTTCCATCTCCAAGATTCCATGTTCCTGACAGGGGGTTGTTTGGCACCGACCCGGTTGATCGCTGGCTGAATCTGACCTCAAGTGGTGCATATCCTGATACCGGTTCGATAGAAATTGTGGTGTTCACTTCAGGGACTGTCCCGACTGATACCTGTTTATTCATCAAAGACCAGGCCTGGTTGGTTGCATCAGCTGGGTAGGTGATCGTGAAGACATCATGGTGAATTCCTGGCAGAAAAACAACCGGCTGACCCCGGTCTGCAGAACCGGGATGAAACATATTTAATTCCCCAACCGGCAGGGAAACCGGGTGATCATGTCTGGATACATACCCGAATCTGGCAGTATAAGAGCCATCGGCATTTCTGCATACTACTCCGGATTCAGGAATCAGCATCCCCGGAACCGGTGTCCCGGATGGTGCAGGAGTCCTGGTATCGACGGGGGTGGCAACCGGGAGATCTGACAGGGAAGCCATGAGGCTGTACCGGTTCAGGACAGATGTTACCATCTCCTGGTCCATGATGTAGCGCGCTCCCTGTGTTCGTTCAGTACTCCCGTCCCAGGAGAGAAACCGGATCATGGCTGCCTCTGCCCCGGCCGGAGGATCCCCTTGAAAGGTATACACATCAGGATCCGGCCTTGTTTCCTGTGGATAATCCTGAAAAGAGTAGGTCCGGTTCTGGTGGTCAACCCATAAAATTCGTACAATCCAGCTTTTTGCAGAACTCTGATCCTGTCCTGAACTGTCGGAGATGTAAGGAATGAGCGATGTGTTGCTGCTCTGTACCGGACCTGGTCCGGCGGTAAAAAAAACAGATATTCCTGCAGCGATAATG
The DNA here is from genome assembly GCF_020216685.1 of Methanospirillum hungatei. GTDB lineage: Archaea > Halobacteriota > Methanomicrobia > Methanomicrobiales > Methanospirillaceae > Methanospirillum > Methanospirillum hungatei_B. The sequence continues at coordinate 8,296 of NZ_JAIWNS010000003.1, forward strand.
AGTGATATAACAATGATGATAAGAACGAAATGATACTGGTTATCAGTTGGATCCATTGCAGTTCTTACATCTTTTATGTCATAAGCCAAGAGGGCTTCCCATCAGTTCATGTTTTACAAGGAATATCCGATTATGAATTCCAATACTATCATCTTTCAGAATACATCGCGCGAAAAACATTCTGGAATTACTATCAGGAAGAAGATATATTCTCCTATGGTTCCCGTATCAGTCCTGATCGCCATTCTGGTCCTGACCGGTCCGGTACTTGGCACTCCGATCTCCACAGCAACGCCTCCAGGTATGAACCTGTCAATTGATCCAGGAGAGGATTTCTTTTCATACGCAAATTACCACTGGATTGCCGACCATCCGGTCCCTGAAGATAAAAAATTCTATACTGCATTTGAAGAAGTAAAAGACATGGTTGACAGCCGGGTGAGAGCCCTTGTAGAAGAGGCAGCATCAGATTATGATGCAGAAAAGGGAACCCCCCGGCAGTTACTTGGATCATTTTACCGTGCAGCACTGAATGATGAGTCAAATGCAAGGACAGGACTTACCCCGGTCCAGGATGAACTTGACGAAATTGCACAGGCATCGGATCGGAGTGAGATTCGCATTGTCACATCAAATCTCACCGCACGGGGACTTGACCCATTTTTTATCCTGTATATTGATGAAAACCCGGAGAAGAGAAGGGAGCTTATCGCGACCATAGAGACTGGAGATTTCACCATCCGGTTCCCTCCATTCTATGAACTTGAATTTGATGAGGCTGTCAGAGTTCAGGATCTGATGAAGGAGTATGTGTCTACAACCTTCATGGAACGGGGTATGGACCGTGAAAAGGCCCTTCATGCAGCCGATGTGGTATTCAGGATTGAGCGCCGGATGGCTCAGGCCGAGATGGGGATCAATACGTCCCATGCAAACTCCTCAGAAGAACTCAAAGCCGGAACATACCAGGTGGCGGATCTGCGTACCCTCTTTCCAGGTATCAGCTGGGATGCTCTTCTGGAGAGATCAGGAAGACCTGATCTTCAGGAGATTTACATTATGAACCCACACTACCTCCGGGAAGTGGGAAGAATACTCTCATCAGAACCGATTGAAGATCTGAAACTCTTCCTGACCTGGCGGGTTCTCCAGTATGCAGCTCCTTATGCCACCCCGGAAATGCAGGAGCGGTATTATGAATTTTATGATGTGAAACTCTCAAAAGGGGAGATAACACCACAAAAGGATCGGATCTTTGACATCATGAACCTCTATCTCGGAAACCCGATCGCCCATCTGTATGTGGACCGGTATTTCAGTGCTTCTGATAAGGCAAAGGCAGAAGAGATAGTCCGGAATATCAGGGAGGTAATGAGGGAACGAGTGCAGAACCTCTCCTGGATGAGTCAGGAGACGAAGGATATTGCCCTTTTAAAGATGGATTACCTGAAAGAGCAGGCAGGATACCCGGAGGAGTGGGGGCAGTATAGGAACCTGACCATCGAAGACACGTCATACCTTGAAAACATGCTGGCCCTGACTGAATATTTCACCAACGGGAGCCTGCAGCTCTCTGGTGAGCCCTCAGACCCGGATGTCTGGTATGTATCCCCGCATGGTGTTGAGGCACACTATGATCTTGTCCATAACCGGATCATCGCCCCGGCTGGTTTTTTAAACCCGCCCTTCTTTGATCCGATGATCG
>NZ_JAIWNS010000004.1 GCF_020216685.1 Methanospirillum hungatei
ATGATGCCTGGAATTACGGTTCATTCGGCTGGGTGTATGGCCATGAACTCATTCACATGATCGACATTGGTGGCCAGCAGTATCACCCGGATGGGAAAAAGGAGAACTGGTGGACTGACAGTGATGCAAACGAGTATTTCCATGCTGCATGGCCCCTGATAGTGCAGGTCAATTCAACGCAGGTTCTTGATAACCTGACCCTGAACGGGACACGGATGCTGATAGAGAGTTCAGCAGATCTTGGAGGGCTTACGCTGGCATATAATGCATTTCTCAAATCCCGATCAGATCCCGATACACTGGATATACCGGGAATTGACGGCCTGACTGACAGGCAGCGGTTCTTTGTTGCATTTGCCCAGGCCATGCGGGGGAATATTACCGATGAGAATCTGCGCAATGTTACCGCTTCAGAGGATCATCCCTGGAACAAGTTCAGGGTAAATACTATCCCCTACCACCTGGATGCATTCTATGAGGCATTTCCTGATATCAATCCCGGTGATTCACTCTACCTGAACGAGACTGAGCGGGCACGACTCTGGTGATATGATGCGAATAATTCCAAACCTGTATGAAATAACTGCGATGGTGATGGTCATTTCCGTCCTCATCCCTTCGATACCGGCAAACCCGGTACAAGGAGCTGATGAAAAATTCCTGAATATTCAGGAAAAAACAGATCGGAGTTATTATAGTCCGGGTGACATTATCAGGATAAAGGGGACGGTGTCTGGAGAGGAGAATACCCCGGTGCAGGCACGAATGGTGTTTCAGTTTCAAGGCATGAATACAACGGCAAACACAACATCGGATGGATCATTCTCTGCACGGGTTCCTATCTCGCTTATTGAACCTGAGAGCATGTATCGCCTTATCATTTCTGCTCATGCGGACGGGTATGAAGAAAAAAATCTCTCTATCCCCATTATTATCATGGGGGAGCCCTCCTCTCTTGCGCCCGCTCCTGTTATTCCAGATGAATTCTCCTCTATCTGATTTTTACAAGAGAGACATCCACATTTCTGGCCTTGTATGGGTACTCCCGTTCAAGGGTTGAACGAAGCACAGGGGTATTCTTCCCATCCCTATCCCATCCTCCATCATATGAACGACGGATGATATCCGTACCGTACTCTCCGGTCTTTGGATCGTACGAGAGGATGAGGAGTTGTGCGGCATCTGCACCCCGGTCGCGGGCAACGATATCACCTTCCCGATATTTGGGCTCTGTACCCGGAGGGGAGGAGTCTGCCCCTATTCCTATCTGGCTGAGAGCAATCCGGTTTACTCTGGCAGGGTAGGTGCGTTCAAGATCGGCCCTAGTCATCCATTCGGCAGTGGTATCAGGACGGTACCCCCATTCTCCCGTGTAGTATCTGCTTATCGTATCAGTTGCATATTCATCGGTTGCCGGATCATATCCAAGGACAACCAGTACCTCCTGGGTCGATCCTGATGAGCGGGAGATGAGATCACCGGGTACATAGAGAGGGTTTTTTCCTGCTGAAGAGGTCGTGGTGCTTCGTGCCTGATAGGGAGTTCCGGGTTTGAATACTGAATCAGCCGGTACCGGCAGCTCTGCCGTTTTCTGATACTGTGACTCATACTCCTGCATGCTTCCATTCCTGGCAAGGCCTGGCTGAACTACAAAGTACCCGTCATTTCGTCTGATTAATTCCAAAATCCGGTACTGGTTATCTGGCAGAAGTTCTGAGATGAGCAGATAGGTCCCATTCTCTTTTCTGAGCAGAACATCCCCGGTTTTAAACAGCGGATCATGAGGGATGAATACCGGTTCTTCGATAACCGGTTCTTCCTCTATCACCGGGAGGGTCAGAGTCTTTGTCAATACTTCACGGGAAGATTCATCCTGGAACAGTGCAGTCACCCGGAATGTGACGATATTATTGTCAGAGACCGGATAGAGGTCATCAATAGGGATTGCCAGGGTTGAGGGAGGATATGGATTCAATATGCGAGGGGCGGGGCCGAGTGAGTCCATGCTCTGATTGTTTACGGTTATCTCAAATTTCTGCACCTTTTCCAAGCCCGGCCCTCCGGGATTATTGATGATAACCAGATCATCGGTGATATCAATGTTCACCGGGATCTCTCCGGATGACAGGGCTTGTGGAGGAGGATTGAGAACTGGAGGGAGAACCAGGGCAAGAATAACAATAAGGGCGATAATGCCAACAATCCCTATGACACGATACAAAACTGGAATTTCTGAAAGCTGTGGGAGGTGTACTGTGGAGAGTTGATCCTTCACACTTTTTTTCATATGGCCTTGATTCTTCTCCCTGTTTCTCATGTACACTTCATTGGAGGGGTCAAGAGTAAGCGCATTCTCAAAGCACACATCTGCATCTTCATATTTTTTCATCCTGGTAAAGACCACCCCCAGGGCATTCCAGGCACGATGATCTTCTTCTGATGCCTCAACCACCTGCATCAGGAGATCGGATGCCTTTTGTAACTCTCCTCTCCGATATGCCTCAATCCCATTTTTATACAATATCTGAATATCTTCATCCATCATGGAACACACCTGACCCCGAATCAAACCTTTCTTAAGATATGGTTTTCTCACGAAGAAAGGGTATCCCCAATCAATACTGCTTGTTTACGCTCTCTCATGCCATATGGCCAAAACGATGACAGAACACATCGACATGAGGGAGGTATTTCGGACTGAACAGGGAAGCTTCTGAAGAACCTTTATATTGACTTTCTCCGAATATTTCAGAATGGGGGAGAGAATCGTGCTGAGGCATTACTCGTTGATACTTTTCGGTGTCCTTGCAATACTCCCGGTAATGGTATATGGGGCGGCGCCGGGAGATATACTGAAAAACCAGGTATTCGGACTTCCTGAGGGGGCTGAATGGGGGTATGGCCTGGATACCTCACCTGATGGGAATACAACCGTATGCGGTGTAGCATATCCGGATCAATCTATTAATCTTGAACACCTGGGGAATGGCGATGCCTGGGTCCTCAGATTTGATACGAACGGGTCTATCATCTGGGAGAAACTCTTCGGGGGAAATGAGACTGATTATGCGTTGTCTGTGAGGAATCTTCCGGATGGAGGGGCAGCAGTCATCGGCACCACCGGTTCATACAATGGTGATGTAACCGGTTATCATGGAAACGGTGATCTGTGGTTTATTAATCTTGGACCGGACGGAAATATCCGCTGGGATCGGGCCCTTGGTGGCAGCCTGACTGATGAGGGATCGGACTTTGTTTTACTGCCGGACGGGGGATATGTCCTGTGCGGGTATACCATGTCTTCAGACGGATATATCAGACGACAACTCGGGGGGGGAGATCTCTGGCTTATCAGACTGGACAGGAATGGAACCGTTCTGTGGGAACAGACCTATGGCGGGAGCAGACGTGACAGCGGGGCCAGTATTACCCTGACCAAAGACAATACCCTCGTTGCGTGTGGAAATACCAACTCAACCGATGGCATGGTCTCCGGCAACCGGACGAGCAGTGATGTATGGGTTTTAAAAACCGATCTGAACGGGACCGTGATCTGGGAGCGTTCCTTTGGAGGGTCGGGACTGGAATGGGGCCATTCGGTCATCGAACTTGCATCAGGGGACCTCATGGTTGCTGCAGTCACTGCATCAGGGGATGGTGATGTCGGGAAAAACCATGGAGCAGGAGATGTCTGGCTGATGCGGATTGCCCCTGATGGAACCCTTGTCTGGAAACAGGCCTATGGCGGAAGCTTTAGTGACAATGTCTGGAAACTTGAGCCATCACCGGGAGGAGGAGCATACCTTGTTGGTGACAGTTACTCGGTTGATGGCCACTTTACCGGGAATCATGGTGAGGCAGATCTGCTGATTGCTGAAGTGGATGGTGACGGGAACCTGCTCTGGTACAGACAGATCGGAGGCTCATCAGTTGATCGCGGATCCTGGGTGAAACGTACCAATACTGATACGCTCATGATCACCGGTATGACCGCATCATCAGATGGAGATATATCAGGAGATCATTCGAGTGGTGACCTCTGGATCCTTGAGGTTGAAGGGAGTACTGTCCAGCCGGTTTCAGAGTCTGAACCACTGCCAGAAGTGACGGTTCCGGCAGAACCTGCGATCGGCCCACTGGGTGGAGACGGCCCGGTCCCGACTGACCCTGATGGTGATGGCAGATATGAGGATATGAACGGAAATGGAGAGATGGATCTGCAGGATCCGACGGTATTCTTCAAGTATTTCTCCTGGCTGCAGAGTCAGGGATATGTATCTGCATTTGATTTTAATGAGAACGGAGCCCTGGATCTGAGCGATGTCCAGGCACTATTTACGGAGATTCAATCATGAAATTTTCACCAGCATGGATCATCCTGATTATTATGACAGGAGTTGTCATTTCAGGAGTACAAGGCGCGACAGTATCCATACAGCCTGCAACACTTTCGCCTGGAAATACAGGTACCATAGATGTCCTGCTTGACTCGGCATCAACGGGAATATCCGGGTATCAGATGACCGTGCAGTCTGACAATGCTGCAGTAGCATTGGTGACCGGAGCAACATTTCCTTCATGGGCTGCCCTCTCTGAAGCAGTACCTGGTGACGGGGGATCGTATGCTCTCCGGGCCATTGATCTGAACAGCGGCGTTGAGGCAGGTGCAACACAGGTCACCCTGGCCACCCTCTCAGTACAGGCGGCCGGAAGCGGGACCGCACAGATTACTCTTCAGAACCTCCAGATCGATGATGATGCAGGAAACCCCCTTCAGGCAGAAGCAAAGAGCGGGACGGTAACGGTATCCGGAGGCACAGCTCCGGCAGAACCATCAACAAAGGATATCCCGGTCACTCTGCAGACCGGATGGAACCTTATCAGTATCCCCATGCAGCCTGCTGCCGGTTTTGAGTATGCGGATATTTTCAAAGATGTTCAGAGTGCAGGCCATTCAATTCTGACATATGATCCTTCATCCGGGTGGATAACGATAGGGAAAGGAGACCGGCTGATCCCCATGACCGGATACTGGATATACACAACCAGTCCGGTCACCATTCCTCTGACCGTGAAAGGATCACCGACCGGACCGAAGAACCTGAACGCGGGTTGGAACCTTGCAGGGATCAGCGGCACCTTACCGCAATCTGCTGAAACGGCCCTGTCAGGGATCTCATCATGGTCATATGTTGTCTCATACGACTCTGCCAGGCAACAGTACCGGGATGCAGGTATAAAAGGCGGACAGAGCCAGATTACGCTGACTCCGGGAGAGGGATTCTGGATTTATCTTGATGCGCCCGGCACACTCAGCCCTGGTGCGTAAAACAAACCCTATATTTTTATACTCCCTTTTCTTAGGACATATCAGAATGGAGACTTGGAACATGATGTACAAAACCGGACTATGCTTTCTGTTTATTATTCTCCTGGCCGTGGGAGTATCAGCAATTCCTCCGCTGCCATATGAATTCTATGGAAATGTATCAATAAACGAAACGCCCGCAGAAGTTGGAACAATAATTATCGCGAAAGTAAATGGGACCGAAGTTGGGAACATCACCACTACTGCTCCCGGTGCATATGGCGGAGCAGGAACTTTCGACCGCCGTCTGGTAGTCAATGGGGCAGAAGATCAGATCGGTGAGTACATCACCTTCTGGATTGGAGACCAGCAGGCTGCCCAGAAGGTCAAACTCTATGCAGGTGAGTCTCAAAAACTTGATCTGACCTTCACCCCCGGAAAGGAGGGGAGCATCGATGCATCAGTCACCCCGTCCCAGTCTGGAACCATTGCCAATGTCCCGACCGATGAGGAAACACCGGTAGCAACAGAGACCCAGACGAAGGCACCGCTCTTCATCGCTCCGATAGCAGCCGGACTTGCATTATTCCTTCTTGGACGCAGGGAATAATCCTGCCCCGCTTCTTTTTTTTACGTGACCGACATATACCTATCTCATATGCCAGAGGTCACGGTCTATTCAACTCAGAACTGTCCCTACTGCCGGCTTGCAAAAGCGTTTTTAGACAGAAATAATATCCCATACCGGTCGGTAGATGTGGGAATTGACCGGAAAGCTGCCAAGGAGATGGTTGAACTCTCAGGACAATATGGGGTTCCGGTCATCGTTGCAGGTGATGAGGTCATAGTCGGGTTTGACACAGACAAACTCAGGGCCCTGTTTACCACCGGAAAAAAGCCTGATATGTTTGATGTGATTATTGTCGGTGCGGGCCCTGCAGGTCTGACTGCTGCGTTATACTGTGTCAGGAAGAATCTGAAAACCCTGATGATATCACCTGACATCGGCGGTCAGGCTCTTGAGAGCTGGAATATTGAGAATTACATGGGATACCGGATGATCACCGGTGATGACCTGATGGCGAAGTTTGAAGAGCAGATCCGGGAACTTGAGATCAGGATAGAACTTGATCAGGTCAACTCTCTTCTCCCGACCAGTGGCGGATTCCTGGTGAAAACCGTATCAGACCAGGAATATAAAGGAAAAACAATAATCCTCGCCCAGGGAAAAAAGCCAAGAAAACTCGGAGTCGCAAGAGAAGAAGAGTTCATCGGAAGGGGTCTTTCAGTCTGTGCAACATGTGACGGGCCGATCTTTAAAGAGAAGGTGGTCGGAGTTGTCGGAGGGGGGAACTCAGCGCTCACGACTGCACTTGAGATGAGTGGTATTGCAAAAGAGGTTCATCTCATTGTCAGGAGCAGTATCCGGGCCGATGCGGTGTACACCTCACAATACGCGCAAAAGCAGAACATCACCACCCATACCGGTTATGAAGTGTCTGAACTTATCGGAGATGACCGGCTTTCAGGCATTATTATTACAAACCGGGAGACCGGTGAGAAGAAGACGTTAAAGCTTGACGGACTGTTCACGGAGATAGGATGGATTCCAAATACCTCCTTTGTTGAGGGACTACTCAAACTCAATGATCAGAAGGAGATTATAATAGACATTGACTGCCGGACCAGTGCTCCGGGCATATTTGCTGCCGGGGATGTCACCTCAGTTGCAGGAAAACAGATCATCATTGCCTGTGGTGAAGGAGCAAAAGCAGCCCTTTCAGCGTTTGACTACCTGATGACACAGTAGTCAGACTGAGAGGTAAACCATTCCCATGCAGGGATCACCTGAATATTTTTGGATAAACCTGTATTTTTGATCCTGTATAGCCAGGTCAAGAGAGAAGAAATCGATCATCGCATTACTAACAGGAGTTGGAATATGTTTATTCTTTTTACTAAACCGAATGGGCACCTCATTCAGGGTTTTTATAGAATAAAACAATCCGGTTGGTATTCGTCCCTCCTGACATGTTATTCACCCCCCAGATATTCGCAGTCTTGGTAAAATCCTGCTGATTGATGATAACGGCAGTACAGGTAAACCCTGCTGAGATCCCAAGGGGGATGACATGCTCATCAAGTCTGACAGAGCCGTTCCGGACTTCACCGACTTCAAATGCAACATATCCGCCCGGTCTTGTTATCCGGAACAGCTCCCTGAATACATCCCTCATAACCCCCTCCCAGTCAACAAGTTTTCTGGTGATGGTGATCTGTTTTCCAATCTCCTCTGCATCAAGACCATTAAACCAGCACCGCAGCCAGTTGTCGGTGGCATATTGTACGATATCGAGGAACGGAGGAGAGGTGACAGTCAGGGATATGGTATTATCCGGGATTTCAGGAGTATGTCGTGCATCACCGGTGAGGAAGAGTGAGGAATCTGCCGCACGGATGAGGTTCTCCCGTTGTTTATGATCAATCCCCTGGAGTAACGAGCGTGACTTTTTCAGAATTATCTCCCTCACATTTCGGTAAGGGGGGATCTGGTTCCGGTCCCGGTTGATGGTAATCTGACGTTCCGGGGTTACCGCCTGATTCGGTGGGAGTGTGTAGACTGAAAAAAAACCAGGTGAGTGACCGGACAGCCGGTTTGTTGCAACCATCCGGATCCATGCATCGGTTCTATCAAGCTCTCCCCGCTTCTCCCGGTCAAGGAGGTACTCACGGATACTGCACAAGGTTCGAAGGGTATCAGGATGATAGAACATCGAGAGATCGATCCCGCTGGTTACTTCGGGATTGTCAGGGATTGCATACAGGCGTGCCCTTATCTCTTCATACACCGGCAGAGAAAGCCGGGGTTCAGTCAGGATGCGGGAGAGCGGATTGATATCATTGGAGATGACCTGACGGCCAAGCAGTGCCGCCTCCAGTGGTGTTGTGCCCCTGCCGGTAAAGGGATCATAGACTATCTCTCCCGGATCAGTCAGGAGACTTATGAAAAACCGGGGGAGCTGGGGTTTAAAACAGGCCCGGTACGAGATCTCCTGAAGTCTTGATGCCTGCCGCTGTCGTGCGGTCCAGAACTCATTGGTATACCTGCAGAACTCCGCACCGTTGATACACACCGTATCACACCGGGTTGTCTGGTCCAGCTGGAGCGTGGTCTGACCATCCTGATCAGGCAGGGAAAACATCCGCAGGTACTCGTGGACAAAGGAAGGATCCCGCTTCATCACAGCGTTGCAGGTTTTTTACCCAGTGCTTCCACCAGAACCGTCATGAGGTTTTTCACCGGCCGGTCACTGTGCTCCTGGATATGGTATTCACAGAACGGACAGATTGTCACGACGATATCAGCCCCGGTTTTTTTGATAGCAGCCCGTCTGAGTTCTCCAAGTGCCGCTGCTTCATCAGGCAGCCCTGACCTGACACCGCCACCAGACCCACAGCATTGTGCAGGCATCTCAACAAAACGCTCCACGGCATTTTCAAGGATCTTACGGGGTTGCTCTGTTATCTGCTGGCCGTTCATCAGGTGACAGGGATCATGGTAGGTTGCCGTCACCGGGACTTTTGTCAGAGATGGAAGACCTGCATCGGTCAAAATCTCTGTTACATCTTTGACTTCAAAAGGAGTCTCATAGTCATGCTTGAGTGTCGCGCCACACCCTGCACACATGGTCATGACCGTCTGAATTCCCCGATCCTGAAATGCCCGGATATTCTTTTCTTTCAGATCATTCAGGAATGAGGTCTGTCCGGTTCTGATAAGCGGAGATCCACAGCAGACCTGCTCTTTTGGAATGATCACCCTGATACCGGCATTTCGCATCACTTCAAGCATATCCATGGCCCGTTCAGGAAGCCGGGCATTGAACATACAACCAGAGAAGAATCCTACTTCACGCTTCACCTCTCCATATGGCTCAATGACCTCATCCACGAGATCAAGGAAGACCTGTTTACCCGGCTCAACGCTCCTGCCTGTCGTTCTCACCAGTTCAGCAACTTCCCGGTGTCTGGGCAGGGTAAGTCCTTCACGGTTTGCAATCTCTCGGAGTTTTTCAATGGCTTTTCCCGGGATCTCGATATCTTTCGGACAGACCCGCCAGCACCGGTTGCAGCTGGTACAGGTGAAGAGACCCTGAGACAGGGCTTCGCGGATCCGGTTTCCTGGTTCACGGGGGTCAAGGGCTATCCGCATCTGGGAGCGCATAGAGGTAGGCCCCAGAAAATCAGTGACTTTCATCGCCGGGCAGATCGAGACACAGGAGAGGCATTCGATACAGTCACGGCGTGGTTTTATACGCTCTATCTCCTCCTGTTTTGGAAGAATGCCACACTCACAGGTATGAATTCTGGGAATGGAGGATATACCGGAGACCAGATCCACCATCAGGTCTTTGATAACCGGAAGATCGAGTGGTTCGATGACCATACCTTCCCGTGCCTCTTCAGTGCAGGCAAGGACCGGTTCTCCATTCACCCTGACCGCACAACTCCCGCACTGACCTGCGCGACAACTGGACCTATATGTAAGGGTGGGATCCCGGCTGTGAATCGCATCCAGAACATTGAGAACCCGCGCACCTTCTTCAACCTCTACGGTCCAGAGTTCAAGGTGGGGTTTTGCATCTGTGTCCGGGTTAAACCGCGCGACTTGGACGGAAACCTGCATCAGGA
>NZ_JAIWNS010000005.1 GCF_020216685.1 Methanospirillum hungatei
TCTCCTCCGCTCGATCGTCGCCCCGGTCCTGGTCAGGATCGTATGGCCAAATGGCGACGTCTGATTATCCCAGTCCTGCATGACATCAGTCCTGACATGTGCTCCACGGGACTCCTCCCGAAGAAGTGCCGCGGTCACGATAAGCCGCGCGGTATCAATCATGTTCCTGGTCGTACAACAATCTATGAACCCCGATGGATCGACTGCTTTGAGTCTTTTTCTTGACAAGACATCGAGGGCGGCTCTTGTTTCCTCAAGTGCAGCCTTGTTTCTGAAAATTCCTGCTCCCTTCCACATGATCCGCTGCACTTCACCCTTCACCTGATCAGGAAGGATATCACCGCTGAGATATCCATCGAGCATCTGGACTGCAGAGGTGATCTGATCATCCGGTACCTCTCCTTCCCGGTGGGTATTTCTCCCTGCTGACGCCCCGGCCCGTGCCCCAAAGACCTGTGTCTCTGCAAGGGCATTTCCACCCAGACGGTTTGCGCCATGCACCCCTCCGGCAACCTCCCCACAGGCATACAACCCAGGAAGTGTGGTCTGACAGGAGGGATCAATCCGGAGACCACCCATGATATGATGCGCGGTCGGTGCGACTTCCATTGGTTCGATCCGGATGTCAACCCCGTACTTCAGGAACTGTTCAAGCATAACCGGCAGGCGCTCCTCAATGGTCCGGGCAGGAAGATGGGTGACGTCCAGCCATACACCCCCATGAGGAGTTCCTCTTCCCTGCATGATCTCGGTTGCACACGCACGTGCGACAACATCCCGGGTTGAGAGTTCCATCCGGTCAGGATCATACCTGGACATGAACCGCTCACCAAGGGAATTCTTGAGAACTCCCCCTTCTCCCCGCACCGCTTCAGTGACCAGCCGTCCCCGTGCATCCCAAGGGTATACCGCACCGGTCGGATGGAACTGCACCTGCTCCATATCGATCAGCTCTGCCCCGGCGCGCCATCCCATCGCATAGCCGTCACCGGTCCCGCTCATGGAGTTTGTTGAGATATCGTAGACCCGTGTCCCACCGCCGGTTGCAAGGACAGTGGCATCAGCAAGAAAGGTATAGAGCCTGCCTTTCCGGTCAAGCCCGAGGGCACCAATAACCCGGCCTTCAGAGATGAGCAGATCAAAGGCGGCAATCTCATGGCATACACGGACCGGTGTGTGTGCCAGCCGTTCCATCAACGTTACCATCATCTCATGTCCGGTCCGGTCTCCGGCATAACAGGTCCGTGGAAAACACTGGCCCCCGAAAGGCCGCTGACAGATCGTACATGAGTCAGTGACATCAAACACCGCGCCCCAGGAGATGAGATCCTGCATCCGGTCAGGGGCCTCTTCAGTCAGGACATGAACCAAATCCTGATCATTCAGGTATGCCCCGCCCTTCATGGTGTCAGCAAAGTGATCGGCGATAGTATCTGCCTCATTCATCACCGCATTATACCCGCCTTCAGCCATGATTGTGCACCCGCCTTTCCCGGCTATGGTCCGGGAAATAAGTACACAGGTCCCGTGTGCAGAGGCCTCGATGGCAGCACGGACTCCTGCACCTCCGCTCCCGATTACCAGAACATGGGATCGGATGATCTCCTGAATCTGCATTATATACACGTCACAATCAGAACGACTTTGATGTTTTGGTAAGACAATCTCCCCTCCAGCCACGCCTGCAGCATCCCTTTTGAGAAAAAAAGATCCATAGTAACGGAGAGTTGCACCTGCATGAAGCTCATCATGAAGTTTGGAGGCACTTCTGTCCAGAACGCTGAGTCAGTCAGAAGGGCTGTAGATATTGTATATGATCGATATTCCAGGCATGATCGTCTGGCAATTGTAATCTCTGCACGGCGGGGGGTTACTGACCGGCTGATCACCTGCGCAGAAGCTATGGTCACTTCACGGGATGCTGCTGAGGTTGCAGATCTCGTCGCATATCTGACTGAAGGGCACCTCTCAACCCTGAAAGAGGTAGCCCCGGACTTCTCCCCTGAAGTCAGCGGGATCATCACAAGGCGCATTGAGAACCTTCGTGATTTTCTCTATGCAGTCTACCATCTCAGGGAACTGACGGTCAGATCCCGTGATTATATCATCTCTTTTGGTGAGCGACTGAACGCACCGATAATCAGTGCCGCACTCCGCCAGCGGGGGATCCCGTCCATGGTCCTTGACGGATGTGAAGCAGGTATCCTTACGACAGAAAACCATGGAGATGCCATTGCTCTCCCGGCAGGTGAGGCGCGTATCAAAAGCCGCCTGGAACCGGTCATTGAACACTCTGTCCCGGTAATCACCGGGTTCATGGGCTGCACAGAGAAAGGAGTCGTTACCACGCTGGGCCGATCCGGGTCAGACTATTCGGCAACCATCATCGGCGCTGCTCTTGATGCTGATGAGATATGGATCTGGACCGACGTGGATGGGATCATGACCACCGATCCCCGCATGGTCCCTGAGGCACGGGTCATCCCCCGGATATCCTACATTGAGGTCATGGAACTCTCGTACTTTGGTGCCAAGGTCATGCACTCCCGATCCATTGAGCCGGCCATGCAGAAGGGGATCCCGGTGTGGGTAAAGAACACATTCAATCCCGGTTATCCGGGAACCGTCATTGAGGGCGGTGAGCAGAAGGACTCCAGGGTAGTGAAAGCTATCACCTATATAGACAAGGTTGCTGCCATCACCATCGCCGGGGCACAGATGGTTGGAAGACCCGGAGTTGCACGGCATATCTTCACGCTTCTTGCTGAACATCAGATCAATGTCATGATGATATCACAGGGATCATCTGAGGCAAATATCACCCTGATAATCGAAGCAAACCAGGTCAGAACCGCAATGGAGGCATTGGCACCCCTGAAGGAGCGGTGTGTGTTCAGGGATATCACGGCAAACGAGGATGTCTGTGCAGTGGCAGTTGTGGGATCAGGCATGGCCGGGATGGCAGGAACGGCAGGAAGGACATTCTCAGCCCTTGGGAAGGCAGGGATTAATGTGATGATGATCTCGCAGGGATCGTCAGAAGTGAACATTTCATTTGTCGTCCGCCAGCAGGACGGACCACGTGCAGTCAAGGTCCTTCATGACGAATTTAATCTCATGAATGAGGAGGTATGAGGATGGAACACGATGCGTACCGGGAAGCGGGTGTAGATATTGATCTTGAAGCAGCAGCCGTGAAAAGTCTCATCTCCGAACTGACCTTTAGGAGAACGGACCAGTTTGGCATGGCATCAGAGATCGGACATTTTGCAGGATTTATCTCATTTGGCAAGTATGTCCTGGCAATGGCGGTAGACGGCGTAGGGACAAAGATGCTGGTTGCCGATGCCGTACAGGACTGGTCCACGGTCGGTATTGACTGCATCGCGATGAATGTCAATGATCTGTACGTCATGAACCTTGAACCGGTGGCCTTCGTTGATTACATCGCAACTTCAGAACTCTCACAGGAGCAGATGCGGCAGATTGGAAAGGGACTCAATGAAGGAGCCAGGCAGGCAAACCTCTCCATCCTCGGCGGTGAGACAGCAACACTCAAGGGCCTTGTGACCGGGCTTGACCTTGCCGGGGCATGCCTTGGTATCCAGGAGAAAGAGAAGGTCATCACCGGATCTGCCATAACTCCAGGTGACTGTATGGTAGGCATTCCTTCTTCAGGAATTCATAGCAATGGCCTGACTCTTGCCCGCCGGATGGTCGAGCAGCATGGATCCTATTCTGATCGCCTGCCTTCCGGAGCAACACTGGGTGATGAACTCCTGCGACCAACCCGGATCTATGCAGATACCCTCCGGGTCTGCGCGGAGACTGAGGTTCATGGGATGTGTCATATCACCGGAGGAGGGCTCTTGAACCTGAACCGGCTTGGTGAGTTTGGGTATGTATTTGATGCACCACTTCCACCCCAGGAGATATTTGAGTGGATTGCAAAATCAGGTCAGATATCAGAACCTGAAATGTACCGGACCTTCAATATGGGGATGGGGTATGTGTTCATCCTTCCAAAAGCGGGAGTAAAAACCGTTCAGAAATATTTCCCTGATGCACAGATAGTTGGGCATATTACTTCCACACCAGGCATCAGTCTGAATGGAAAGAAGCTATTCTGATTCTGGACAATATGTCTCTTTTTTTTTTTTTTTTGAATAGATGAGCGCATTTCCGTGAGGATCCTGGATAATAAGCGTGATGCTCTCTTTCCCATCCCGGATGTTCATAATTCTCTCCTTCAGGGCAAGTGCTCTTCTCCGCTGCTCATCATCGCCGTCGATCAGAATCCCATCAAGGACCTTGTCAACTCTGAGCAGAACCCCTTCCACATTTGACACGAACCCTTCACAGGCCGGGCCGGGATTGATCTCCACCCCAAGTTCAGGGATGGTAATCGTTGCAGCACTACTCCTGACTACCCTGACCGAGAGGTCATCCTCACAGCACGCACAATAGATGTACCTGACCGGCTCATTCGTGCTGATATTCTGCACATCTGAAAACCGATACCCGCACTCAGGGCATGAACAGGTAATAATCAGTATATCGGAAAAATAGGGAATATTCTCCGTTTTATATGTCCAGTCAACCTCTTCCCCGCAGGCCGGACAGATCCCTCTGACGTCCTGTTCCAAGTTCAGGCACCGCCACCGATGCGGTCACGGGAGATTTTGACGTTTTTTGGTGTGATGATCACGTATTGCTGGTCACCAAGGCCGACAATATCCCCGTCAACATCACGGGCCACCTGGTAGAAGTCTTTCATGACCCGTTCGTAATTGATCTTGTCCATTTTCAGGCGGGTTATGTCAACAATAACAATATTCCCGTCATATACCTGATCTTTGACGATCTGACTTTCCCGCAGACCAGTAACCGTGGCGACCTTGACAAGAAGGGCTGGGTTTTCACTCAGTTCGTACTCTTTCAGAGTGAGATCTTTATATTCGTCCGGGGATGAGGTATCCTTGCTTCCGAAGAGAAGGTCGCGAAGTCCCATATAAGAACCTTTTCTGTCAGTTGTAATAAAGATACTGGTTTTTCAGGCCTGACAGGCGTCCTTTCCCTTTTCAGAACTCAAGATTCCAGATATCATCACCGACGTGATGCCAGGTCCGGGCAACCTTTCCTTTCTCCTGCGCGAGGAGGTCGGCGGCATCAAACAATGCTATCCCAAGAGCCAGTGGTTTTCCATGGCGCTCATCTACTATCTGAACTGGTTTTCCAGCGGTGACATCAGGGGTTACATCAACCACACCAGGTCGCATGATGTCGGCACCATTCACCACATAGGACACCGCCCCCATGTCAACCACGATACGCTTCTGGGGGAAGGGACGGCTTACCGCACCCCGCAGACTGGGGAATAAAATTCCATCCTTTTCAAGAATGACAGGCTCCTTATCGATCAGATAGAGATGGACATCCTGATTTGTCTCAATTATCTCGATATTTTTCCCCTCGAACTGATCTGCTCCATCCCCAATCTCTTCTCTGAGCCGTTCCAGTATGCCGCTCACCTGGGATTTTCGTATTGAATGTCTTCTTTTTGAGGTCAGTTTACCCATATGCTCTATAGTTAAGGCTACCTGAACTCCCATAAACAATACGCACCCCGGCTGATAGGTGGGATGACAGGTATGTTTATGAATCATCCCGGCGCAATTTATTCACTCATTTCGAGTAGTGCAGGGTATTGATATGACTAAAAGACCTATGGATATTTTAGATCAGGTCCTGAATCGCCAACCAGTACTGATATCCCTTAAAGGGGGCAGGGAAATCAAAGGAGTTCTCCAGGGATACGACGTCCACATGAACCTTGTGCTCGATAAAGCCGAGGAGATCGTGCAAGGACAGGCACAGAGTATCGGTACCCTGATTATTCGCGGCGATAATGTAATCTACATCTCCCCGAATCCCCAATAAGGAGGCAGAATAAATGTCAAAAGGAACACCATCACGAGGTAAACGACAGACTCAGACTCACCTGACCTGCAGAAGATGCGGTCGGATGTCCTATCACAAGCGTCATAAAATCTGCTCATCATGTGGATTTGGTCGCTCTACCCGCATGCGTTCTTACGGCTGGATCACCAAGCGGCCGAAAGTTGCAACCCATTAATCATGTGCGGGATCGTTGGCATAACAAGTTCTGCCGACGTCTCTTTTTCTCTTTATTATGCGTTATATGCTCTCCAGCACCGTGGTCAGGAGAGTGCGGGCATTGCCACATTTAACGGTTCAGGCCTGTGTAAACACAAAGGGAACGGTTTGGTCTCCGAAGTATTCAGTGAGCAGCTGCTCAGATCACTGGTCGGGACCGTGGGAATCGGGCATGTCAGATATCCAACCACCGGCGAGAACCGGCCCGAGAACATTCAGCCATTTTTATTCACATTTCGCGGGCATGTGATCGCACTGGCGCATAATGGGAACCTCGTGAATTATCGGGAACTTCGAACTCAGTTCGAGGACCGGGGACAGATCTTCTGGTCTACATCAGATACAGAGATCATCTCTAAGATAATTACCGAGTCAATCAGAAAAGGAGGCACTATCGAGGATGCGGTGAAGAAATGCATGGCCTGTCTGAAAGGATCCTACTCAGTGGTAATGCTCTACGACGGGGATCTCTATGCATTTCGTGACCCGCATGGTATCCGGCCACTCTGTTTTGGCAGAACAGAATCAGGGTACATGGTTGCTTCAGAGAGTGTTGCAATTGATGCCCTGAACGGAAAGTACGAACGGGATGTATTCCCTGGTGAGATGATCCATATCTCCGGGGATGAGATCAGGTTTAAACAGATAGCGGTAGCATCGCGGAAGGGACATTGCGTCTTTGAGTTTATCTATTTTGCACGGGCTGATTCCCGTATCGACGGATCTCTTGTGTATGATGTGCGCAGGAAGATCGGGGCGATGATATATGAGGAAAACCCGGTTCAGGCAGATGCTGTCTGCACGGTACCTGATTCGGGGACTGCATATGCGGTCGGTTTTTCTGAACGGTCCTCTATTCCTTTCATGGAATGCCTGATTAAAAACCGGTACATGGGACGGACTTTTATCATGCCGACCCAGGAGAAACGTGAACGGGCAGTCAGGATAAAACTCAATCCGATACCGGATCATCTCCGTGACCGGTCAATCATCCTGGTCGATGATTCCATCGTCAGAGGAACGACATCACGCCGGATTATTGAGACGATGCGGGATGCCGGGGCACGGGAGATACATATGAGGATAGGCTCGCCTATCATCAAGGCTCCGTGTTACCTGGGGGTTGACATGCCCACGAGGGCAGAACTTATCGGAAGCGACAAGGACGTCGATGAAGTCAGGAAGAGCATCACTGCTACCAGCCTTCATTATATATCCATTGAATCCCTGGTACGTGCCATCGGTCTCCCTCGTCATGACCTGTGTCTTGGATGCCTGACCGGATGTTACCCGGTTGAGATCAGGGATGAGCAGTCTGATGACCGGTGCATTACCATGGTGGACCGGGATGTACAGACATCCCTGTTCGAGAGATAATTTTTTTTAGTATCCGGACGGGCTGACATACGGTATACCTCATGAACACTTTACCAGGGAAGATGCACATGCAGCAATCAGCAGTGCAGGAAATATCTTTAGATTCTGTCAGGATATTCTGGCTTGACTACCATCTCATTATAGAGAGGCTGATGAGGATTTCTAATGGTTTTCAGAATTATCCAGAGATCCGTGAAGTCTGGGTGTTTGGCTCTTTTGCACAATTAAAAGCAGTCCCTGGGATTGATATCGATCTGCTCCTTGTTATTAACAAAAGTGAAAAAAGACTCATCGACAGGATAGAAAAGTACCAGGATATGTTCTCTGACATGGGAATGAGTGTCGATGTTTTTCCATACACTATTTCGGAATCTGATCTTCCTTTTGTACAGAATGCAAAGCGAACAGGGATATGCATCTATAATGTATCAGATGAGCAGGTTGGGACTCAGGGACTTAGACATCTTGAAGACGCTGCAAAAGGAAAAAGAAAACGCAACCAGTGACAATAAATCACTATTTTTGTGAATCGCATATTGAGTACAATCAGACTCTCTATCTACGAACTATCAAGTGATCTCACTGTGATTTCTTAGAGAGTACTGTGACATATACCATCCTTGTTAGTGACGAACTCGCGGAAGAAGGTATAGAAATTCTTCGCGAACATGCCATGGTGGATGTAAACACCGGGCTTTCTGAAGATGAACTGGTTGCAACCATTGAGAATTATGACGCGCTGCTTGTCAGGTCAGGCACCCAGGTGACCGAGCGGGTCATTGAGGCAGGCAAGAGACTCCGGTTTATCGGGCGTGCAGGGGCCGGGGTTGACAATATTGATATGAATGCTGCCACCCGTCGTGGCGTGATAGTTGCCAATGCTCCTGAAGGAAATACCCTGGCAGCAACCGAGCATACCATGGCCATGATGCAGTCACTCTGTCGGAATATCCCCCAGGCGAATGCATCCATGCAGGCAGGGGAATGGAAACGATCCAAATTCATGGGTGTTGAACTGAATGAAAAGACCCTCGGGATTGTCGGGCTTGGGCGTATCGGACGAGAGGTTGCAAAACGCGCATCATCATTTAACATGCATATCATTGGATATGACCCATTTATCTCTCCGGATAAAGCAGCGGAGATGGGCATCGAATCGATGTCTCTTGAGGCTCTCTTTACCAAAGCCGACATCATCACGGTTCATACCCCACTCATCAAAGAGACCCGGCATATCATCAATGAAAAGTCCATCGCCACGATGAAAGACGGGGTCCGGATTATTAACTGTGCCCGTGGAGGAATCATTGATGAAGCGGCATTGGCGGCGGCTGTGAAATCCGGAAAGGTAGCCGGGGCTGCTATCGATGTATTTGAAGAAGAGCCGCCAAAAGACTCTCCGCTCATCGGCATCCCAAATATCATAGTGACCCCCCATCTTGGGGCAAGTACGGTGGAAGCCCAGAAGAATGTGGCAATCTCCATAGCAAAGCAGTGTCTTGATGTTCTTGGTGGCGGTGATGCGAAATATGTCGTGAATGCGCCGATCATCCCATCCGAACAACATGAGATCATTGAGCCCTATGCAACCCTGGGAGAGCGGATAGGCCGGCTCATGATCCAGATCGTTGACGGGCGTGTCCAGAAACTGGAGATGATCTATGGCGGGGATCTTGCTGCACTCGGGCAGTCGACGAAACTTATCACCCATATGGCGATCAAGGGACTGCTCGATCCTATCCTCCGGTTCCCGGTTAATATGGTAAATGCCGCGTACATTGCCAAGGACAGAGGTATTGCCGTTTCTGAGACAACAACCGGCGAGTCTGCAGGGTATAAAAATCTCCTCACCATGAAGGTAACCACTGATAGTTCTGAACTGGTGATCGCCGGATCAGTTCTGTATAAGGGTGGCGCGAGGATAGTGTCAATTGCAGGGTACACCATGGACATGGTCCCCGAAGGAGCGGTTATCATCTCACGGCATCTTGACCGTCCGGGAGTTATTGGCAGGGCATCCACCATCCTTGGTGAACATCAGATCAATATTGCCGGGATGCAGGTCGGCAGATTCCAGCCAGGTGAGGAAGCAATCATGGTCCTGAATGTTGATGGGGATGTTCCGGAAGAAGTGATGGAAGCGATCCGTGGTATGCCGGGTATCTACTCAGCTAAATTTGCCAGGATCTAATCTTTTTTTCAAGTCCAGATCAAAATCTATAAATGGACAGGAAGGCTACATTGTAAGGCACAACCGGGGGCTCGTGGTCTAGCTGGTTATGACGTCGCCTTGACATGGCGGAGATCCTGAGTTCGAATCTCAGCGAGCCCATCTTTTTTCGATACTTTTTTTTAGTTGCAGGAAGAGGGATAACTATGTCTATCAATTTGAGAATTCTGAAAAGTGTTATCATATTAATTATTTTAGGATTGATCGTGTCATTTG
>NZ_JAIWNS010000006.1 GCF_020216685.1 Methanospirillum hungatei
TGCAAGGTGCACTGGTTTCAGGAAGGGAGCCGACTGGAGGACTGAATAAACTGACTATTGATAATTCTCAAGGTGAATTAGATGCCTTGGTAGTTCTTGCACAACCAAACTGGCCAAATCCAATTTGCGCATATTATCTTCCGAAAGGTGAATCACATACATTTGATAAGATGCGTCCTGGAGTCTATGATGTGTATTATATTCTGGGGAAAGGGTGGATATCTACAAAAAAGGCATTTGCTCAGGAAATTGAAGTTGGAAAAATTGATCAGCCAATTGAATTAGTATCCGAAGGAAAAAACACCGTAGAATCATATAAAATTGTCTGGGATTATGTTCCATACAACGATAATGAGTATATTACCGACTTTAATACGGTAACAGTTACTCTGTATCCTGTTCCAAAAGGAAATATTGAATTAGTGCAGATAGAGAGAGAGGATTTCCCAAAATACTAATTTTTTAAGATCCTATTTTTAGGAATGAGAGCCCTATGAGATAATTACTTTTTCCCGAAAATAATAAATAATTTTTCAGAAATTATTAAAGAACATTGAATTCTATCTTCCATTAGAGAGCAAATAAGCAAGAATTAGCAGCTCGAGTTAAAGGTTAACTCTTTATCCATAACGTCACAAAGCATGAATGTTTTATTTTAGCACTATGAGACAAATTCAGTTTACCTACTTTTAGATTCACAACGATAATTTCCCTTATTATATTACCAAAATTGATTTATGCAACATTTTCAGTAGTCATTTCAAACACGGTTGATCATCACATGAAAATAGCTCATTTCATGCTCCTTCACGCAGATGTACTATCGTGAATCAGATATACACCATCATTTTAGCAGGAGGGGTCGGAACCCGGCTCTGGCCTCTTTCGAGAACCTACTATCCTAAGCAGTTTCTTCAGGTGAATGGTCACTCACTCTTTCAAAAGACGTACCTGAGAGCAGTTGAAAACAGCAATCCTTCAGACATCTATGTAGTTACGAATGAACTGCATCATTTCCTGGTAAAAAATCAGATTGCAGAACTCGGATATCCAATTGCAGATGAGCAGATTCTGCTCGAACCATCTGGGAAAAACACCCTCCCGGCAATTGCATGGGGAGTTTCTGAAATCGCAAAGAAAAATCCAAATGCATTGATCATGGTGTTTCCCAGCGACCACCTCCTTGGAGCATCAGCCGGCGAGGAGTTACGATCAGCAGTACCCTTATGTGAACACTACCTGGTTACCTTCGGGATTATTCCTGATAGTCCGCATACCGGCTATGGATACATTGCGCCGGGCAATCCATTGGAGAGAGGATTCCAGGTACACGAGTTTAAAGAGAAACCAGATGAGGATACTGCACGGCAGTATGTGCAGGAGGGATATTTCTGGAACAGCGGAATGTTTCTCTTTTCTGTTCCGGTTTTCATGAATGAACTTACAAGGTATCAGCCAAAGATTGCAGACGTTTTTGAAAAGGGAGCTTCCTGGGCTGAACTTCCTTCAGTGTCGATAGATTATGGCATTCTCGAGCATTCAAATAATGTAGCTGTTGTTCCTCTTTCTTCCAGTTGGTCTGATCTTGGTAATTTTAATGCATGGTATGAGATCTCCGGGAAGGATGCCTGTGACAATTCTGGGAATTGTGTGGCCATTGAGTCATATGGAAATTTTGTAACGACCAAGGACCGGTTTGCAGCCCTTATCGGGATAAAAGACACGATTGTTGTCGAGACCTGTGACGCGTTACTTGTCTGCCGGCGGGATATGGCAGAAAAGGTAGGAGATCTGGTAAAAGATCTAAAGAAACAAGGGAACCCGATTACTGAAATACACCGGCTGGTCTACCGTCCCTGGGGGTCCTATCTGGGGCTTGAAACCGGGCCCGGGTTTCAGATTAAGCGACTGACGGTGAATCCCGGAATGAGGCTATCACTCCAACGACATCATCACCGGAGTGAACACTGGGTTGTGGTGCACGGGACCGCTGATGTGGAACTTGATGGGAAGCACCAATTTGTCCGCCCCGGTGAGAGTACCTTTGTCCCTGCAGGGGTGATGCACCGGCTTGGGAACTCAGGAAAGATTCCCCTTGAAGTGATTGAAGTCCAGATAGGGGAGTATCTTGAAGAAGATGATATCGAGCGGACTGAAGATGACTTTAAACGGGTATAGATCAGGTGATCTGATCTTCTGATACCTCAATTGTTTTTCCGGTTTCAATGATCCGGTATGGTCCGGTGGCCCTGACTTCATAGGGATTGTTCTGTGTGCTGTAAGGAAGAGTGAAGGTCCCGTTCAAACTTTTTTGCTGCCAGGTGAAGTTCCGCCCCTGATTCGTGGTGATGGGGAGTTCAATGGTCCCGGTTCCGGGCAGGGTGTATCCTTTTACCCGTTCGAAGATTTTCACTTCTTTTATCTGATGGGTTTCATCTGCTGCGACGGTTGTCGGAGATTCATAGATGAGCCGGTAATGGCCAAGGGCCGGGACATCGGTGATGGGTCTGGTGAACTGGATGGAACCGATGATCCGGTTGTCGGACTTCGGGATTTTTTGTGCGTCCTCAGCAGAGATTTGAACGGCATTTCTAATGAGTGGAAAGGAGCCTCCACTCATCGGTGATTGTTCAATGGTCAGGAGTGATCCTCCCTGGCCTTGTGTATATGAGCCATCGGAGAGATGTAACTTTACTGCGGTGCTTTCGAAGTATGGCTGTTTTAAGACGAGAACTGGATCATATCTGCCAGCCTGCCCGGACTGCTGATAATAGGTCTCCTGGTACTGAGCGATACGGTCTCTGCCATATCCCCACAGGGGGAGAGCAGCAAATTTCGAGGTGACGGTGGCAAAGTCAGTGATAATGTACTTTGCTCCGACACCAGTTGCGCACAATTCTGCATCCTCTTCCGATTGAGCTGCCAGGAATTGTGCAACTGGCGGGACATTATCCTGGAAGGGTGATGTTATCGGAATTCTTTGACTGAGAAAAGTAATCCAGTGCCCATAATCCCACCAGGAAAGTATCCCATATGCCTCTTTTGGATAAGAGAATTCTGTTTTTTCATACATAGTATAATAATTAACACCTGGATCAGGGGAGTTTTGTGAAAGCCAGGTTAGGGATTCTGCCCAGTCATCGGTCATTGAGATGAGACCGATCTGCTTATCTGCAACGGTCATGACCGTCTGGGTTGAAAATCCGACGATGATAAGCATTAAAATCCCTACCACTGCTATTGCATGAATGGGGAGATTCTGATCTTTCATCTCCAGGTTTTTCTTTGATCGTTTTTCAGGCTGCTCACTTGCTGCAATCTTTGAAAACAATGAACTCAGTCCGATTGCAGAAAACAGCACAATAACTATACTTACGTAATATTCATACCTGACATGCATCAGGGTCGCATACATGAGGACAATTCCCCACACAAGAATTGCCATGAAAGCCGGCTGATACGAGCGGATCAGTCTGATAATGCAGATGACAATACCTGCTAATGCAAGAACCATGGCAATATTGTAGGAGTACCACGCCCGCACCGGCTCCCACATCTGCATCTCATTAATATATGATTCAGCATATGAAAAGAAAAAGAAATAGTGGATAGAGTTGGTTATCTGGGCAGCAATATCAGGGATCAGGGTCGCAATGAATGCATATCCTGCGGCAAATGAGGTCAATACCATTCCTATGTAATAATACCGCGGTTTCTTTGCCAACAGATGTGCAAAGAGAGTGAGAAGTCCAAGTTCAAGAGGGACAGCCAGAACGACCAGGATATGTCCTATCGAATATCTGCTCAAAGAAAAACCATCATGGGTTAATCCAAGGGGCAGATAAAGAACTGTGAATGTAATAAAGAAGAGGCAGGAATGAAGAAGGAGATTGAAAAGATGATTCTGGTCCTGAAGCACTAAGGCATGGATCAGGAAGATAAGGGCGCAGATTGCTGCAAAAAGCACCATGGTCTGAATGTTCATAAGACCCAGAAAATATACAATCCCGGCAAAGATGGCAAGAAGGATACTCTTTTTCGTGTACCAGGGCTTTTGAATAGCACGAGTCGTAAGCAGGAGAGCGACTATGAGGGTGATGAAAAGGGTTGAGAAGAGGGTTTCTGTAATATGATGATCAAGATATCCATAAAAAGAACGATATAATAACTCTCCAGAGGTGACCGGAAGAAGTATTGCTGCTATCCACCCGGTTTTTTCATCCCCGGATAATTTTCCCAGATACCAGATTATGGGAATGAGCAGAAGAAATAATAAAGGGGGAACGTATGATGCGACAATCATATTTTCCGGTCTTGCCAGAGCACCAACAAGAACATAGACAGATGCACAGAGGAACGGGAATAGCAGACCCCAGTCGATATCCTTTCCTGTGGGAAACGCAGTCATGGGATCGAACCAGGCATATCCTGGATAATTTTCGGATATTTGCTCTATCTGACGCATTGAGTACCAGGTATCCATGAAAATGAGTTTCTGAACCGGGCCATCCCCAAGGAACTCCATAGGTAAAAACCGGAGCCAAAGTCCAAGCAGGGCAGAGGCAATTACAAGGAGAATGAGAAGGTGTGATGAATGTGTATTCAACCAGTCTTTTAGTCTTGTCATTATGAGTACTATCTGACTTTTTCCTTAAGTATTCATTTCCGACCAAGAGAGCATCCACAGTTCTTCGGAATTATGGGTTTCGTCACTAGGTGTCCTGAATTGTACCCAGCAAAAATAGACATAATTTGCATAAAAAAGTACTTTTGTCAGGATAGCAATACTATACATCAATATGAAGAAACGAATCGTCATTGCCGGTCCAAGAGTTCATAATGTAGGTTACCGGCCGTTTTTACTCCAATATGCCCAGGTGCATGGTTTTACCCACTTTTTTGCAATAAATAATTCATATAATGGAGAACAAGAGGTCCTTATTACCATAAGTGAAACCGAAGAGAAAATTTCTTCCTTTATTTCTTATATATCATCCAATAAGCCTGATTTTGCTGAGGTTACAGAGATCAGATCAGAAGAGTACACAGGAGACGTTGTACCAATTGGAACATTCCTTCAGGATCTTCAATTTGAACAATTATGCAAAGGGATACCCGCGATTCTCAGAATTGAGGAGGCTCAACATGAGATGATCTCCCTCCAGAAAACCATGCTTACTAAACAGGATCAGATGTTACACAAACAAGATCAGATGATCGAGAAACAGGATCAGATAATTCATATTCAGCAGGATACGGTTGATGAAATTAAAGGATTTCGTAAAGACTCAACCAATTATCTTGAAACTGAATTTTCAGATATAAAAAAGAAGTTACAGGCCATTGAAAACGCCCTTTCACGTGAAGGAATCAGAGTGTAATCAGGCTATGATTATTTTTTTGTCAGGTTTTTTCACAAAAGTTTTCCGTATTTACCATATCATTTATCCTTTTGAACGAGAGTAATTAGTGAAACGGGTCATGGCATGGTAAGTGAACCACTTGTAACAATAATAATTCCGGCCTTAAATGAGGAGAAGACAATAGGATCCTGTCTTGAAAAAGTCAGGGCAGGGTGTATAAAACAGAATATACCTTTTGAAATTATTATCTCTGATTCTTCAACAGACTCAACTCCGGACATCGCCCGTTCCTTTGGAGCCCGGATTATTCATCCTGATAAAAGAGGATATGGAAATGCGTATTTAGCCGCTTTCCCTCTGGCAAAAGGAGAGATCGTTGTTATCGGAGATGCTGATGACACCTATGACTTTTCTTTGATCTCTGAATTAATCAGACCTATAAAAGAAGGGGGGGCTGATATGGTTATCGGATCAAGATTAAAAGGCACTATACTCCCGGGATCGATGCCATGGCTCCACCAGTATATCGGTAACCCTCTCCTGACATGGTTATTAAATTTCACTTTTCATTCAAACTTCAGTGATACCCATAGTGGGATGCGGGCGATTCGGAAAGATGCACTTCAAAGATTAAGTCTCCATACCGGAGGGATGGAATTTGCCTCAGAGATGCTTATTGAGGCGGCAAAAAAGGGACTGAAGATCGAAGAGATCGCGATAACCTATTATCCACGAAAAGGACCATCAAAACTGCACAGTTTTGCTGACGGGTGGAGGCATATACGGTTTATTATGCTGGTCAGACCTCTTCGTTTTTTAATAGTTCCAGGGATCCTGTTTATCCTCCTGGGATTTTCCCTGATGGTGGGGGTTGGGCTCATAAAATCAGTTGAATTGCAGGGGCTTCACTCATTTATTCTAGGAGATATCCTTATGCTTGGAGGCCTTCAGTTTCTTCTCTCCGGTGTGGTTATGAAATCCTATAGTGTTACACACCAGCTGGATGAGTGTGGACCATGGTTTACCCAGATTCTTCAGTATAAGACCCTTGAAAAGGTGCTTTTTATAGGAGTGCTGTTTATGATACTGGGTTTTACCAGTGGCATATATATATTAAGTCAGTGGATTACCGTATCCGGACCACTGACTCAGATTACAAACGCTGTTCTTTCACTTTCAAGTGTGATAATCGGCCTTCAAATAATATTTACTGCACTACATGTGAGTATGATGCTTCTCCAGTGTGAACGGGATGGATGCTCAGGTTTTATGGGATAATGTGAGAGGCTGTTGTACACATTAATGCCGGGGATATTATAAGGTAAATTAATACAGGAAAGGAATATATTCACATGCTGAATTGACCATATGGTACGAATGAAAATCAGTCATGCCCCAAGTCCCTTAAATCTTTTTTCTGATAGGGCAGACCCTGAAATCAATTCCTATGATTTCAGAAATTTTATATAAAAGAGGAGTTTTCAGAAAAAAGATCTCATAACTCTCATCTTCTTTTAAGTGAGCATAGCGAAAAATGAGGGGCTTTTAAATCGGTATTTGTGAGCTATGACATCATACCTGCATTTTTTAGAATTGTCTGAATCTCATGTAATTGCTGCTCAATAAATTGATATTTTGTATTAAGAGAATCTTTGAGATCTGATCTCATCTCCTGGATCTCCTGATTTGTAATTTTTTGAAGAGAGATCTGATAATTTTGGTTAGCCAACATCTGATCCTGTTCATCCAGCATCTGATCCTGTTTGGCCAACATCTGATCCTGTTTATCCAGCATCTGATCCTGTTTGGCCAACATCTGATCCTGTTTGGCCAACATCTGATCCTGTTTGGCCAACATCTGATCCTGTTTATCCAGCATCTGATCCTGTTTGACCAGCATTTGTTCTCCAATTTCAACAGAACGGCGACTGTTCGAATCTATACGAACCAGATACGTGAGGGCAGCATCCAGGCGTTCTCCGAGTTCTTCATCAGGACTCCCTCTTTGAATCTCAAAGTACTTCCATTTCCCTTCATAGGTTCCTGTTTCGATTTTTATTGATTCAACAGAGATAGGATCCTCATGTATTCTTATTTGTGAAATAAACCGATCCAAGTCAGCTTCATTACCTTCTGCGATAATTTCAACATCATATCCTGGGCAATTCCGGACAATTCCAGTAATATTATGTTTTCTGGCAATCTTTGTGACCCGATCCCGGTATCCGACACGCTGAACTTCACCAGATGCAGTAATTAGTAGACGTTTCATCAATATCTCATGCCATTTTTTTCTTTATATTGTTGCTGATTATGAGAAGAAATAATTATCATTCACAGAAATTTGGGACTATGAGAATATTGGAGATTTGAGAGTGATGTAACATTTTTCTTTCATAGACATAGAGAGGAGATTTATCTATTATTTTTCTGAAAAAAACTCATGTATTCACCAGATATGACATTTTTTACCCATCTTTGATGTTCCAGATACCACCGGATTGTTATTCGGATTCCTTCTTCAAAGGGAGTTTCAGGTACCCATCCGAATTCCCGTTTGATCTTTGAGGCATCTATTGCATATCTCCGATCATGGCCAAGCCGGTCGGTCACATAGGTGATCAGGCCTTCGTTGATCTTTGGATCTTTGGTCATTTCATGTAGGAGATGCAGTATTGTCTTTACAATAACGATATTTTCCCGTTCATTCGACCCCCCGATATTGTATACTTCTCCTGGTTTTCCCTTATGGAAGGCGAGATCTATTGCCTGGCAGTGATCCATGACATAGAGCCAGTCGCGGATCTGCCGGCCATCACCATATACCGGTATGGACTGGTGTTCCAGGGCCCGCGTGATTGTTAAAGGGATGAGTTTTTCCGGGAACTGATAAGGCCCGTAATTATTCGAGCACCGGGTGATTACCACAGGCATGCCATAGGTATCATGGTATGCTTTTGCAATGAGATCTGATCCTGCTTTACTTGCAGAGTAGGGGCTGTGTGGGTCGAGTGGGGTAGTCTCGGAGAAGAGGCCTTCCGGACCGAGTGATCCATAGACCTCATCCGTTGAGACCTGGAGGAAGGTTGTATTCTCTTTCCATGTTCCATTCTTTCGCCATGCTGTTTGTGCGGCATCAAGGAGTGTGTGGGTTCCCATGATGTTCGTCTTCAGGAATATAGCAGGATCATGAATTGACCGGTCCACATGGGATTCTGCGGCAAAGTTGATGACTCCCTGGATATCATACCGGGAAAATACCGATTGAACCTTCTCTGGATCTGTGACGTCTCCTTTGATGAAGATGAATCGGGATTTCTGATCATCGGGGAGGTACTCTAAATTTTCAGGGTTCCCGGCATACGTCAG
This sequence comes from Methanospirillum hungatei, assembly GCF_020216685.1. Classification (GTDB taxonomy): domain Archaea; phylum Halobacteriota; class Methanomicrobia; order Methanomicrobiales; family Methanospirillaceae; genus Methanospirillum; species Methanospirillum hungatei_B. The sequence continues at coordinate 8,733 of NZ_JAIWNS010000006.1, forward strand.
GGCATCATACCCGATGATGATATCTTCCGGGTGGTTTTCCAGGTAGTGATATATAAAATTTGAACCGATAAAGCCGGCTACTCCGGTTACGAAGAGGTACATGGTTATGTTCTCCCAATTTCCTTTAAGAAACGTTCCGTTGCATCCTGCCAGGAGGGCAGGCTATATCCGATCACCTGTTTTAGTCCAAAGTTGTCCAGGACTGAAAAACCGGGGCGGGTTGCCGGGGTCTTAAAGTCAGTACTCTTTCCAGGGATGAGTTCACCAGACCAGCCTATCTGCTGCAGAATATATGCAGCAAAATCAAGCCGTGAACAGTGACCGGTATTTGTACAGTGATAGAGTCCATACTGATCAGTTTGGATCAGGTCAAGGGTTGCCTTTGCCAGATCCTTCGTATACGTAGGGGAAGCAACCTGATCATCGACAACGGTTATGGAGTCTGATTTGTCACTCCACTCCAGGACTTTCTTTACAAAGTTGATATTTCCTGATCCAAATACCCATGATACCCGGATGAGATAGGAACGTGTTGCATGACGCATGACCTGCTGTTCACCAAGGAGCTTGCTCTCACCGTACCGACTTATAGGATCAGGATGGTCTGCTATGGTATATGGTCGGGATGCTTTTCCGTTAAAGACATAATCGGTTGAGTAATGGACGAAGGCTGCGTTCACTTTATTTGCTGCCAGGGAGAGGTTTTTCGGCCCGATGCCATTTACTAAGAAAGCTTTTTCCCATTCTGTTTCAGCCAGATCAACGGCGTTGTATGCAGCACAGTTGATGATGATGTCCGGCTTATGGGTCTGTATCGTTTCAGTTACTCTATCATATTTTGTGATATCAAGATCCTTTGAACCACAGGCGGTGACGTCGTGCCCATGCTTCCTTAAGAGGTTTGTAATATCCTGGCCTAACTGGCCATTGGCACCGGTTATAACTACTTTCATAGAAATCTCATGTATCATTCGGTAACAGATTATGCAAAGTCTTAATTTATCATTTTATCAATCAAGAAGAACCCATGCATAATATCCCTCCTGCATCATGATTCTCCTGCATGAATGAGCAAAAGTCATCCATTCAGGTTCTCAGGTTCCTGAACTTCCCATTTCACGATGTTCCGGCTTTTCGGATCAAATTCACCCTCAATCTCATATATGGCAAGGCCTTCATTCTGATATTTCTCTGAATAACCATTCTCCTGTATTTTTTCAAGCGGGCTTATTGTTGACGTACTACCGAATTCCTGTACCTTAAAATCAAATAACCAAATAGCTTTACATGTCTTACAATACGATCTGTGTGGCCATGATGTGTGCCTCCGGAATTACCTCATATCCAAGACTTGCAAAGGAGGTATACACGACGCAGGCATGATATCCTTCAAATCGTGAAATATGATTTTTTCGATACCATTCATACGGGATTTGGGTGAAAAATACATAAGACAGATTGTGTAATCCGGATAGGGCGCCTTTGTCAAGGGCAATATTGAGATGATTATGATGAACGAGAGCATTCCTCCCACTGAATGCTTTTGATAAGAGCGCATTTAATGAGGTTTACACCCCAATTTTTGGAAATCCAAGGACACACCGGAGACCCCGTACCGGATCAGCAGACCACTCGTTTATTGTCAGATATCCGCTCTGAAAGAGGTGCGATTCCATTCTCATATGTTCAGGAACAAATTAACCCGGGATTTCTTTATCATTGAGTATTATGACAGGTATTCTGGTTTTTGCTATTTGGGGGATGAGAAACAAAGGTCGCTCACCTGGAGAACCGTGTGTTTTTTCTCTCAGGTATTGTTCTTCCCACATGTCGATAATCCGGGTTTACCATCAAATATGGTTCTAACCGGTTCACTCTCCCCATTTGCCAGAATACTATCGAAAGAAAAGTCAACTGGAAGTAATTGACTCTCACTTTTAATTTTTATTTCTCATGTCATATATCATGAGAGGAACATTTGTAATCAGGCGGTATACTTTATGCCTCCGGATACCTAATTTATTAGATATTATTGATCAAACTCTTTCCAGAGTCAATTCCAGATGTCTATATAGACAAATGTGCAAAAAGATATGAAAAATAACATAAGGTCTTAAGAATTTTTATGAGACGAGCATTCATTACCGGAATTACCGGACAGGATGGATCGTATCTTGCAGAGTTACTTCTCTCCAAGGGGTACGAGGTCCATGGTCTTGTCCGTCGTGCATCTACCTTTAACACTCAGCGAATTGATCATATTTATGTCGATGCCCATGATCCAGATGCAAAGATCTTCTTCCACTATGGAGATCTTTCAGATTCTGAGATGATTTCGCATGTTCTCTACAATATCAAACCAGATGAAATCTACCACCTGGGTGCCCAAAGTCATGTCAGAATAAGTTTTGATACCCCTGAATATACCGGAAATATTACCGGTCTTGCCACGACCAGAATTCTTGAATCTGCCCGAAGAAGTAATCCGGATGTGAAGTTTTATCAGGCCTCTTCCAGTGAGATGTTTGGGCATACTCCCCCACCACAGAATGAAGATAGTTGTTTCTGGCCACGGAGTCCGTATGCTTGTGCGAAGGTGTATTCATACTGGATGACACGGAATTACCGGGACGGGTATAACATGTTTGCCTGTAATGGCATCCTTTTTAATCATGAATCTCCCCGTCGTGGAGAGACATTTGTGACCAGAAAGATTACCAGAGGGATTGCTGCGATTCTTGCCGGGAAAGAGAAATTTTTGTACTTGGGAAATCTTGAGGCCAAACGTGACTGGGGATATTCACCGGAATATGTTGAATGTATGTGGAAGATACTGCAGCAGGATACTCCTGATGATTATGTCATCGGGACAGGTCAGACCAATTCAGTGCAGGAGTTTGTGGATGCAGCCTTTGATTATGCCGGTCTTGATGTAAATGAACATGTGAAGATCGACCCAAAATATTTCCGTCCTACTGAAGTAGAGGCCTTGCTCGCAGATCCCTCACGAGCAGAGAAGAAACTTTCCTGGAAAGCAAAGATCAAGTTTCAGGAACTCATGAAAATTATGGTTGATGCCGATCTTAGAGCTGCCGGACTTGAACCTGTTGGCGAGGGTGATGAAATAATCCGGAACGTATTCCCGCACCGGTGGTGGGGAAGGGATTAAATATTTTTGATTCATTTTTGAATTTCTTAGAATATCACAGACAGTTATTATCATGAAAATAGGCATTTTTCACGATTTTTTCGGAGCAGTCGGTGGAGGGGAAAAAACAGTTCTCGTTCTCGCAGACATATTAGATGCAGATATAATTACCACTGATACTGATGCACTTCAGGTATTAAAGCCTAAAAATCCGGTACAATCTCTCCACAGAACGGTAAAACTGCCGCCATTGAAACAGATTTCAGCGTCTTTGTATTTTTCATTGGCAGATTATCGGGATAAGTATGATTTCTTTATTTTTACCGGCAACTGGAGTGTTCACGCTGCAGCGATTCATCACCCAAATATGTGGTACTGTTTTACTCCGGTTCGTGCATTTTACGATAATTACATGAATTTTAAATCCAAACTGGGCCCTGTTGGCGGGGCTCTTTTTTCTTCATGGGCACATTTGCACCGTCCCTGGAATCAGAGGGCTGTTGAAAATATCAATACAATCGTTTCTATTTCAAAGACTGTATCGGACCGGGTGAAAGAGTTTCATAACCGGGATACACCAGTTATTTATCCACCTGTAGACATCTCCCGCTATTCCTGTCGGGAGTACGGGGATTTTTGGTTATCTGTCAACAGGTTGTATCCGGAAAAGAGACTTGAACTGCAGATCGAAACCTTCCGATCATTACCTGGTGAGAGACTTGTAATTGTAGGAGGGTATGCGAAAGGTGATCATGCTGCCGGATATGCAACAAGAATCCTTGAAAACCTTCCATCAAATGTTACATACCTTGGTGAAGTGGGTGAAGAGGAAGTATTGGATCTGTATTCACGATGCAAGGGGCATATAACCACCGCGTTGCATGAAGATTTTGGTCTGACTCCGGTGGAGGCGATGGCTAGTGGGAAACCTGTTGTGGCAGTGAATGAAGGCGGATTTCGGGAGACCGTAACCGAAAAGACTGGCATGCTTGTTCCTGCAGAGGTTTCGAATATTCGTGATGCAATTGTGAAGGTTTCAGAATACCCAGAACAGTACAAGGATGAATGCATAAGGCAGGCAGAAAAGTTTGATATCACCCGATTTGAACGAGAGATAAGGGACATGATGGGGATTTAATATGGATTTTTTTAGGAATTCCTAAGGTAATACCTCTCATAAAAAATTTTTAATAATGCTCGTGATTGAATAATTAAAATAACCCGGATACATTCGAAAGGACCTAACAAAAGATGAAAGAAGATACAGAGTGGACCATGGAAATCCACTCCAGAAGTGGGTGGTTCAATATTGACCTTGCAGAATTATGGAGATATCGTGACCTTATTATTCTTTTTGTTCGGAGAGAATTTGTTGCGGTATACAAGCAGACAATACTTGGTCCGGCATGGTTTTTATTGCCGCCGTTGTTTACTGCAATTGTATTTGCAATTATCTTTGGTTCCATTGCAAGAATCCCAACAGATGGACAACCCCCGGTCCTCTTTTATCTTGCAGGTATCATCGCATGGACATACTTTTCCAACTGCATGACTGCCACATCAAATACGTTCATCGCTAATTCAGGCATTTTTGGGAAGGTTTATTTTCCCCGGCTGGTCATTCCGGTTTCGATAGTCATTGTGAATATCTTTTCATTTTTGATCCAGTTTGGACTTTTTTTGATAATTTATCTCTATTATCTCATTTCTGGTGCCCCTATATCACCCAATATCTGGCTGTGCCTGGTTCCATTACTCCTTATTCAAATGGCAGCATTGGGACTTGGTATGGGAATTCTTATATCAAGTCTCACTACCCGGTATCGTGATCTCACCTTTGCATTAGGGTGCGGTATTCAACTCTGGATGTATGCGACTCCCATTGTCTATCCCTTATCTCAAGTACCACACCAATGGATATGGCTCATTAGTTTAAACCCCATGACTGCCGTTGTTGAATCATTCAGATTTGCCTTTCTTGGCAGCGGAATGATCCAGTCCTGGCAGATAGTATTGAGTCTTGTAATAACAGCATTCATATTATTCCTTGGAATCGTGTTCTTTAGTAAAGTAGAAAGATCGTTCATGGATACTGTGTGAAGATCATGAGTGAAATTGTCATTAAAGTTGAAAATATTTCAAAATTATATCGACTCGGCATAATTAGTCATAATACTTTGTACCAGGATATCCAGAGTAAGTGGGCCAGACTTCGGGGTGCAGAGGATCCAAACACACCGATTGACCAATTGAATTCAGGCTTTAAAAGTAATGAGTGTGAATGTTTCTGGGCTTTAAAGAATATCTCTTTTGATGTTCGGAAGGGTGAGATATTAGGGATCATCGGGAGAAATGGTGCAGGAAAATCCACTCTTTTGAAAATTCTTTCACGTGTTACCGCACCGACAGAGGGCAAAATTAAGATTAAAGGTCGGATTGCCAGTCTTCTTGAAGTTGGGACCGGGTTTCATCCTGAGCTTACCGGAAGAGAAAATGTGTTCCTCAACGGGGCAATTTTGGGGATGACAAAGCAGGAGATCAGTGAGAAATTTGATGATATCGTTGCATTTGCCGAAGTAGAGAAGTTTATTGATACTCCGGTTAAACGGTATTCAAGCGGGATGTATGTCAGGCTTGCATTTGCAGTTGCAGCACATTTAGAACCTGAAATTTTAATTGTTGACGAGGTTCTTGCGGTTGGTGATGCCAGGTTTCAAAAGAAATGTATTGGCAAAATGGGAGAGGTTGCAGGGGAAGGGAGGACGGTATTATTTGTCAGTCATAATATGAATGCAGTAAAAAACCTCTGCGGAAAAGTCATTTTGCTCGAAGCAGGGAATCTCGTCTATGAGGGTGATACTCATAAGGGTATTGCGCAATATGTTAATGAGGATAGAATTGAAACTACCACATTAGATGAAGAATACCTAAATTCTATTATGACCGGATTGATTTTGGAGAGGAATCCTACAGTCAGGTTTCAGCAGATAACAATATCCGATATAAATGGTACTGAACGAGCTACCTTTCGTTCTGATGAAGAGATTAAAATTACGATGAGATACAGATGTTATACTAAAGTAACAAATTTGCGATTGCTCATTACGGTATTGGATAGTGAAGGAAACCGGATAATGAATACCCTGAATTATGATGATGAATCAGTGGTTTCAAAAAATGAATTAAACCCTGGTGTTTTTACGTCAATATGTACCTTTCCGAAAAACCTTTTTGGAGAAAATAGATTTTATCTTAGTTTTAGTATGATAAATGATTATGCTGAACATATTAATATTGAAAAAGGCATGTTTTTTGATATTTTATTTTACTCAATGAGCAGTTATTTGGAAAAATTATATGAAAACACATGTATTCGACCGTTGTTAAAATGGACAACATATGTGGAGTAATCTCTATCATCAAATAACTTATCAATTTCAAAGGGAATTAGAACAAATATTATTCATTAATTTTGCATGAATTTATCAAACGGTTTATTTTCAATTTTGGAAAAGATTTCCTGCTTTAGTAAATACTTTCATAAAAACCAAGTACATCCTGATTTGGTGGATAAAAATTGGAAGAAATGGGAAGAACAATTTACAATTTTTGTCTCAAATTGGATCTACGAAAAAAAGATTAAAATAAATACTAAATCAGCAATTGGAATTGTGGTATCTCCATGGATTCAGACAGCTGTACCATGGTTTTCTATTGCAATGGGACTTTTTCTTGCTAATCGAGGTAATAATATTATTTTCATTTTTGATGATATTGAAAATGGAATCGAAAACCAGATCACCTACCAATATCAGGTAGAAAGTATCCAAAAAATATTTTCCGGTATTTCAGATAGATTTGAAATAATACAATTGAGTCGATTAAAAATCCGAAACAGTTTATTAACAGGAGCAGATAATTCAATAATTAATTCTTTAGCTAAAGCAAACGCTATACATTTCTTTCGGGGAGAAACAAATGAAAATTCAAATAATTTCACACAAAATTTAATTCAAATATTCACTAAAAAATTATTTATTATCCATGATATATTATACCAGAATTCGTTCTCTTCTCTATTGTTGCCTGGAGGGATATGGGGATCTAGTGGGCTTTTTCTGAAAATCGCGAGGGAAAAAAACATCAGGATAAACTCATATGATGCGGGATTTGGCATATTATTGATCAGTACAAACGGAGTTGCTGCTCACCAAACAGATATCCCTATTGCAATGAGTCTATTAGATAAAGCAGAATTAAAGAAAATAATAGAAATTGCATATAATGAATTGGATAGAAGAAAAGAAGCGAGACCTGAACAAAGCGACTTTGTCCCATCATTCCAAAAAATTGGATTTGTAAATGATTCAAGCACATATAATGTGGGTATATTATTATTATTAAATCAAGTATGTGACACTGCTGCATTAGGTCTAGAAAAAATTTTTGATTCAACTATTGAATGGATTTTTGCATCTATTGAATGGACACTCAATAATTGTGATGAAATCATTACAATACGACAACATCCTATAGAAAGAACTGAATTTGGGCGGACAAATGATGATTATTCTAACCTCATTCGTTCTCGCTATGGTAATAACAAAAGAATCAAATTCATCTCTGCTGAAGATGAAGTTAACACCTATAAGGTGATCAATTTGGCAAAATGTGTAATTACATTTTCGTCTACAACAGCATTGGAGGCTGTAATGATGGATAAACCAGTAATTACAATTACAGAGTGTTATTATTCAAATTTAGGATTTGTTCTCAAACCCATTAGTAAAGAAGAATATTTCTCACATATTGATAGTTGTATTAATGGGAATTATAAAACCACGTTTAAACAAAAAACCGATGCTGCGACTTGTTATTATTTAACTCAATGCTGTAACAGAATAATTACCACATTCACAGGACAACCCTCCGATTTTGAAAAGTGGGTTAAAAAAAACCCCAAAGAGTTATCTGAATCAGAAGAAATAGATGATGTCCTTACTTCAATTGAAGAAGGAGTACCAATATCCTTGATCCGTCATAGAAAGAATAACAAAAAGTTTTAGAGGATTATTATTTCTTGAAAAATCATGATAAAAAAATTCCAAAACATCATCTTCAATATTTTTTTCCCTGAAGGGAAATGTAAAAAAAATCCAGATAACAGAAATCAGCAAACTTTTTCATGTTTTTATGATGAATCAGTTAGATTTTATGAGAGTGC
>NZ_JAIWNS010000158.1 GCF_020216685.1 Methanospirillum hungatei
CCCCGCTTTTATCGATCCCAATGACTTTGAACTCAAAGATCCAGATCCCGGATCTCGTCTTCACGGTCAGATCCACTCTTCCTTTGTTTGATTTATCTTCCCAAATGACCTCGTATCCAAGAGTTGCAAAATCATGGAGGGGTCTTCTTCCAGTGATCACGGATGAACCTGGCGATCTCGTTCTTACCATCCTTCGTCGCCTCGTCGATCGCATCGATGATCACGAGCTTATCTCCCTCAGGCCGGATCACCCCTGATGTGAACGGCTGGACGAGAAAGTTGTCAAAGAGTGTGTAAGCGTCCTTCTCAGTCTCGGTCTCAAGGTCCATTCCCTGGATCTTTGCATCATATAAAGGAAGATGCTGGGTAATCTGGTAAACGATCGAGAGAACTGCCCGGCGGGGATCGCTCTTGTCGGTATGCCCGTGGATACAGAGATGGAACGCAATAACATCTCGGTGATAATTACAGAGCCAGGCTGCAACCGCACTCTTCCCGATCCCCGGACCGCCAAGCAACCAGAAGACCCGTGAGTCCGGCTTTTCAGCCATCCAACGGTCGATCTCGTCAAAGATCCATTTCCTCCCGGTGAACCTGGCGATATGCTGGCCGACATCGGCCCTGAAGTCTAACAGCCTGAGTTTTTTGATGAGTTTAGCCTGCCCACCCTTAAAGTTAAGCTGTTTCTGCTCAATTGCATCTGCGAGACGATCAAAGAGCGGGAGATACCGGTCTGAATACTTATCGATCGGGATGACGGTCATGAGATCCAGGTACTGAATCCTGCAGATCGAGGTCGGAACCCCGTCTATCAGCTCAACGAGGAGGACCGGGATGATCTCTTTACTCTTTTCAAGTGCCTTGGCGATATGGGTGAGACAGTATCCTTCCGGTGAACCCCTGTCCCGTCGGTTCTTCCTGCTGACCGACCCCGGGGTCATGAGGAGCACAACACGGTTGCACTTCTGCAGTCCATCCTCGACGTACTGTTCAAATCCGGGACTGCCTATCACCATATCAGGATCAAAGATAACCAAATGACCCCTTGATTCGAGATCTTCCTTGATCCGGAGTGCATTGTCGGTGTACTCATCCCTTCCATAGCTCAGGAAGATTATAAACTTCTTTTCGGTCTCCTGCCGCTGTTCTTTCTGCTGACCTGATTCTTCAATGTGGGGAATCTGCGGCTCTGGTATAGAGCTTCGTGGCTCTTCCCGGATTGCCTGAACGAGTTCTGCAAAGCAGGCAGGATAGATATCTTCATGATCCCTGACAGGGATGGCAGGTCTGAAGTCTCGGGAAGGGATATCCTTCACCGATGGCGGGAGGTCATCCTCAAGATCAACAAGGACAACAGGAATTATCGGGAGATGCCGTTCATACGCCTTGGCAACTTCATTCAGACAGTACCCTGCCGGTACCGGATTCTTCCCCTGTTTCTCTCTCCTCATTGAATGCGGAGTGATAAGAAGGACGACACGGTCACAGTATTTCAGGCCCTCCTCGATATACTGTTCCCAGTCACCTCCAAGCCGGATCCGCTCCAGATAAAACCAGATGGTGTGACCCCTGTGTTCAAGATCGGTCTTGATCCGCTCTGCATCGACAGCGTACTGGTCATGACCATAGCTCAGGAAGATTTTGAGGGGAGTGATGGTTGTGGGATCGGGGAGGGAATTGATTTTTGTGATGGATGGAGTGCTCTCCGGACATGAAGAATTGAGGAGTGATTTTGTTGTTTTTATCCCGAAGGTGTCGATATCTTCAACCAGGTTCTCATTGAGAAGATCAGAACAGACGGTTCGTACCTGATCACTATCACAACCGGTGAGAGAACAGAGGTCTTCTTAGGAGATTAATTTCTTTTCTTTGCAGAGTGTAATGATTTTAAACCTGAGCTCCCCGGGATCCATTAATCAACAAGGGAAGTTTATGGTAATAGAAGTTCTGATTTCAATTTGAGGTTAACTCTGAATAATCGAATCAAAGGTGATTTATGCTTACTGAACGCCAAATAATGGATTTAGTATAAAAATGGTGAAGATTACAAACCTTTCAGGAATTACATCCTTTCGTCCCAACCTTCTGTATGTCTTTATGGCATAACCTGAATAGAGACCAAATCCTCTATTTATTCAGGCTTTTATCAATTCTTTCTCTTCATTATTCCCAAAAAAATTAAAAAATCCCCTCTACCATCCCAAGAAGGAACTTATATAGCGGTACAACCCGGATTGTCCCCTTTTTCCCATACCAGTCCGCCTCGATCATCCGTTCCTCTGATTCAGTTACCAGTATAAGATTATCACATTTGAGTTCCTTAGAAGCTTTAATTAATGCCCTGATCTCTCTCTTTAATGTCTTTGGTTGTGAGATATCAAATGAAACCTGAATCAATGATTTGATCTCAGTTCCAGACTGAATTACAAAATCCACTTCTTCACCCTGCTGACTCTTCCAGTATGAGAGACGGCAACTACCATATAATTCCTGCCGGTAGAGATAAATGGCGGTGAGATTTTCATACATTCTCCCGATATGAAGAGAATGCCGGACAGATCGTGCGGAAAAACAGCCGGTGTCTGTGAGATAGATCTTCTTGCTTGAGCTTATCTGTTCCCTCACTTTCCATGAGAATCGCGGGATGCTGAAGAAGAGAAAACTCTGATGGAGATACTGGAGGTATTTCTTCACGGTATTTGTGCTGGTCCTGGTTAATTCACCGAGATTTGCATATGAATATTCTACTGCAGGATTTGATATCAGGCAGAGTGATAGATCCTCGATTGCCTGGGGAGAACGTATGTGATATCTCCGTACAATATCTTTGAAAAGCACTGCCTGAATGAGTGTATTAAGATAGGTATCATTATCTGCTTTTCCAAGCACTACTTCAGGATATCCGCCGGTCTCGATATACTGATGGAGAAATTCAGGATATTCTGATGAGATGAGCTGTACATCTGTCCTGGCAGCCAGGAATTCATCAAAAGAGAAAGGCAGGATCCAGACCGGAATATACCTGCCGGTAAGATGTGTTGCGAGCTCACTGCTTAAGAGATGAGCATTGCTGCCCGTGATCACCAGGCGGACTCCCTGCCGGTGAAGTCGGTTTACGATCAGTTCCCACCGTGGAAGATTTTGAATCTCGTCCAGGACGAGGATTTCATAATTCCCATATACCTGGCGCAATGCTGATTCAATGGCGAGGAAATCCTGTACTGATGCAAGTTCCTCATCGTCAAAATTGATATACGCTGCAGGGATCCCTTCTATTATCTGACACAGAGCGGTGGTTGATTTCCCTGCCCGCCTTGGACCGGTAATAACCGTAATCAGACCCCCTGTATTCTCAATATCCGGGATTGACCGTTGAATATAGGGATGCTTGATTTTGGACTGCATCTCCCTCTGCTGAAGGATAAGCCGATCAACCAGGGCCATGGATAATGCATGATGCATGAAAGTTTAAAAAATCATGCATTATATTGATTGAGAGATCGATTTTACTCATAACATTTTCAATCATCATAGCAGGGAAAAAATTATCTCTTGAGAGGTTATTGCATGAATGATTTTCAATAGCACTATAAGGTCAATTCAGCATGTGATCTTTTACATTCACAAGGTTAATTTCCCTTATTGTATCACCAAAATTGATTTGTGCAACCGCCTCTTTGGTAGCCGAAAAAAATTGCCCCAATGAAAAATCAAAGAGGTTGGATCCTTACTGAAAATTAAATATTGGTGAAAAAAATATTTTTACGAAACCTCGCCTGCTTCCTCGTCAAAGTTCTTGAGCGTTCCCATGGCCTCATTCATGGTCTCAATCTGAATAAGCCATTCATCAAAGACACCCATATCCTCTGAGTCCTTGATATATCTGCCACAGCAGGATTTTCCGTTTATGACGTTTGCACCGATCTCCGCTGCTACAGCGAGTAGTTCTTCAGTATTCTCCTCATTAATACCGCGCCCCTTTTTGACAAGAGCCTTGATATCCTCATCATAGCCACCTTCCAGGAATTTTTTGGCAGAGGCAAACAGGACGAGTAACTGGAAATGCATCGGGGCAATAAGTTCAATCATATCCTCCCCTACCTCCTGTTCCATGATGATCTCCTCTACCTCGATGAGTTTATTCATCGATTCCTCCTTCGTGAACCTGTTGTTCTGGTACAGCTTGATGATCTTCAGGACTTCAATACAGATATCCTGATTAAAACCATTCAGCAACTGGTATCCTTCAGGCATATCATCATCATCGCCACCTTCAAAATCAGCCTCACGCAGGGAGTTCATCCAGTTATCCCATCGCTCCTGGCTGTAAAAGATATAGAAGAGCTTCATTGGAGCTTCTTCCTGCGCTGATGCCGATTCTTTCTTTTTGCGTGGAGCCATTACATACACCTGTGATTTACCGGGCATAAGAGTTTGTCGGCTGCATGGCATGAACCGGTGGTATACCCGGACAGACAACAGCCATTTCAAGACAGAAAATAAAGTACTGACCAGATGGAGCAGGATACCCGCAAGGTCGTGATGGTCCGGTTCGGAGAAATATTTTTAAAGAGTGAACCGGTGCGCAGGGAGTTTTTAAACAGGCTCCGGGATAATATCCGTGCCGGTCTGAAGGGATTGAACGTGGACGCGACTATAACGATCACCAGGAGTAGGATTCTGGTCAGCTCCGAGTCCCCTGTAGATCTTGTGCCTCTGCTCTCACGGATTTTTGGCGTCATTGATATAGCCCCGGTAACGGTCTGTGGGAATAGTATGGATGATCTCTGCGAAACTGCGGTCAGGGTTGCACACCCTCATCTCATGCCCCATACCCGGTTTGCGGTTCGGGCACGGCGTGAAGGTGTTGATGGTTTTTCCAGCCAGGAACTTGCTGCAGAAGCAGGAGCCCGGATCATTGATGCCATTCCTGATCTAAAGGTGGATTTGACTGCACCGGAGTATGAGATCTTTATCGAGGCCAGAAAAGAAGGGAGCATGGTGTACGATACCCGGATATCCGGTCCGGGAGGCCTTCCTTATGGGACCCAGGGAAAAGCGGTTGCTCTCATCTCTGCCGGTATAGACTCACCGGTTGCGGCTTGGCTCATGATGCGCCGGGGTGTCCGCATGATATTCCTCCATATTGAACCGGGAAAATTTGGTGGAGCTGATATCAGACGAAACCTTGAACACAACCTTACCGCCCTCTCACACTGGGTTCCGGGTCTTGAATTACCGGTCATCACTATCCCTGCTGAACCGTTCTATCAGGCACTTATGACCCTTTCCGAACCAAAACTCAGGTGCGTTCTCTGTAAACGTGGCATGCTGGAACTGGCATCACGATATGCACAACAATCCGGGTGTGATGGTATTGTAACCGGGGATAATCTTGGTCAGGTAGCAACCCAGACTCTTCACAACCTTGCTCCTATCTCTGCCGGTATTGAGATCCCAATCTATCGCCCGCTCATCGGGTATGACAAGGAGGAGATCATAACTCTTGCACGAAAGATTGGATCATTCTCATCTGAACCAGGGGACACCTCATGTAGTGTCCTCCCTCCCCGGCCGGTTACCAGGTCAGATGTCCATCAGATTGAAAGGCTTATGGATCAGGCATCCATACGTTCCGTCATCGAGGATATCCTGCAATTATCATCGAAAAAAGTGATAAAAAACGGAATTTTTCAGAGTGGCTGATAGTATTACCGTGAACAGGCCAGCCCTTCTTTCTCTGCTATCTCAATAAAAGACTCTGCAATATAATCAGCCTGCTCACTGGTAATGCCATAACTGTTAAATTTCCAAACCCTGGTCGATCCTGCAAGGATTCCTGCAATACCCCGTTCACGAAGAGCACTGGTCAGGAAAAAACCCTTCTTTTTATGTGTCCTGGCAACAGTGTCAAATGAATCGGTTGTATTCATCCTGGTCAGGGTATGTTTCCGGGGGTACTCACTCTGAACTTTTGTTCCTTCAATAGTAAGCAGGGCATCGACAATCCGGTTCACGTATTGTACCTGTGCATCAAATTCTTTCACTCTTCTTTTCACATGGGGAAATGATGCCATCATCCCGACCGATGTAACACCCATAAGGGTACATCCCATCATCTCAACCTCTTTTACTCCAAATGTCCTGCCGGTGAGGTCTCCCTTAATACCGGTCGTTCTGAAGACCGTCTCGGCCCATTCGCTGGTTGTTGCAAGAACACCGGAAGGGGCAGGGGCAGCCATGCTTTTATGACCTGAACCGACGAGAAAGTCTGCACCCAGCTCTTTCCCGTTCACGTCCATGATACCAATCGTATATGCTCCGTTACACAGGACCGGGATATCATACTGGTGAGCAACTTTAATGAGATCCGAAACCGGATGCTGGTTTCCATACTGGTAATCCACCTGCTCAATAAACATGAGGGCCGGGGTTTTCCCGGTTGTCTTGCTGACTTCCTCAATCCGGGCTGCTGCTCCGTCCGGGGTTATGATGTGAGAATCATTCGCAGGAATTTCAAAAGCCATTCCCCGTGACTGTTCCACAGATAAAAACTCCGTGTAATGGGAGTACGCTGTCAGAAGGACTGGATCACCCGGTTTTACCAGGGCAGAAGCAACGGCCTGAAACCCTCGTCGTGCGCCGGGCACCAGCCTGGCAACATCCATGTTCAGAAATGAAGCTAGATCCCTATGAAATTCTGCCAGAGGAGGTTTTGAGATATGGTCAAGTCTGAATGGCTTGGTACAGTGATCGCAGACTGAATATCCGTCACCATACGCCAGAACTGCTTTCATGGCATCGGTGGTCAGTCGTCCGCCGGCCTGAATCGGATCAAGGTTGATAAATAACTCATCGATCTGCCTCGTATCGATGCCTTCACCACAATTCATGCCAGGAGTTCCTCCTTCAGGATAGCGACCTGTTTCTCCAGTTTCCCGAGGATCTTTTCAGCCTCCTTTTTTTGTTCAACCGATAAGTGATGATGCGGAACGGTATCCCGAAGCATGCCTCTGATATCCGTAAGAAGATAGAGTCCCTGAAATACTGCATCTACTGACCGTTTAGACATATATGTACCTGACAGTACGATTGGTGCCGGGATGCAATAAGAGGAACGATTCGGAAAAGATGAACTGTTATGGATCTTTTACAAAAAAAGGAAACCTGTGAATCAATCAGAGGTTAATACTGACAGTCCTGCTTACCTTCGAGGACTTTTCCCCGGCAGCATGTCTGCGTCTTTGGGTTATAACAGGTATCGCCACACTTCTGGGATCCTACTCCTTCAAACACCTGTTTCTGACAGCATGATTCGGTCTTCGGGTTATAACAGGTGTCTCCACATGGCTGAAGGCCAACCCCCTCAAATACCTGCTCCTGGCAACAGGTCTGTGTCTTTGGATTATAACAGGTATCCCCACAGGGCTGGTATCCAAAACCATCGTAGATGGTGCCCTTGCAACATGACTGACTGCCTGGATCATATGTAGAGCCTGCACAGAACATGACTCCCTTGCCATCATACACCTTCCCCTGTGAGCAGAACTGCTTTTCAGTATCATAACATGCATTGCCGCATTCTCTCCAGTTCGAACCTTCAAGAGTCTTGTTGTTACAGCATGACTGGGTCATCTTGTCATAACATTCCCCGCCACATGTTCCCCAGTACCGGCCATCCAGTACCTGACCATTACAACATGACTGTGTGTCCGGGTTGAACTGAACTCCATGACAGGTCGAAAGACAACGGCTCCCGTTTACCGGGTATCCTTCACAACAGACCTGCTTCTCCCGATTAAAACAGACCCCCTTACACTCCCCCCACATCAGGCCGTCATATATCTGACCCCTGCAGCACGACTGTGTACTTGGATCATAACAGCTGTTCCCACAGGGAACGATCTTGGTTTTATCATCATACACCTGCCCCTGGCAGCAGGTTTGTGTTGCAGGATCATACATGCCGGTTCCACAGGGGATACCTGCTGCATATACCCCGACTATGAGTGCCGATACTATGACAGCACTAACCATGAGACCAAAAAATCGGATATGAGCTTTCTGCATGATATCTGGTACTGCTTCACAGTTCAAGTATCTTCGCTATCGCCGCTACTCACTCTTATCATCTCCCTGAGAAGAATATCTTTTTAGATCATGGATAACCGATTTCATCTTTTAACCGGGACAGATGTGCTTTCTTACACCTGGATTCTCCCCCCCGGAGATATGATTGCGGTAGGAGAACTGGCGGTAATCACGGATGAACGAACTAAAACCCGGTATTTTGCACGGGTTACAAGAATGAATCATGAACCGGAGACCGGAGGGCTGCTGGTGACCGGCCTTCCCATCGGCTGCATCAGTCCGGATGGAATATATCGAAAGCCACGAACCATCCCTGCGCTGTATTCACCGGTCAGACCCCTGGATGCAGATGAAAATGCTATCCTCCGCAGGTTCATGGGAGAACTTGAAGTCGGGTTCATGATGAGCGGAAACCAGAAGGTGGTTGATCTTCCTATCGGTATCCCGTCATCTGTTTTAAACCAGCACCTGGGAGTATTTGCAACGACCGGTATGGGAAAAAGCAATCTCATGAAGGTCTTCTGTGCCTCTGCAATCAATACGCGAAATGCAGGTATACTCCTCACCGATCCCCATGGGGAGTATGCAACCGGCCAGCCAGGCGATCCAAACTCCCGGGGCCTTGTTCATCACCCGAAAGCTCAGGAGGGCCTTTCTGTATTTACCATCCGCGACCCGGCCATTGCCCAGGAATATGGGATGAAACCGCTCCGGATCGGTCATAAGGATCTCTCGATTGCAGACCTTGGGCTGGTATTTGATCTGACTGCAGCACAGTATGAAGTTGTCAACCTCCTGATGCCCTTTTCAACAAATGAAATCATCGATTTTTTCATCAATGAAGATGTTGAATCCCTCCCCTCACACCTGCGGACCACAGCCTACATCGGGAACCATCAGGATATCGCACAGCGTGTCAGGAGTGCGCCGGCTGATGCACTCCGTCTTGTCCAGCGTCAGATCAGGACCCTCCTGGACCTGACCTCACTCTTCGTAGATTCATCGTCCTCTTCCCTGCCCGAAATCCTCACTGCTCTTGATGAAAATAAGGTTGTCCTGATTGACATCCCCGGTATGAGTGATGCTGCAGAACTTTTCATCCTCTCCGCAATCTCCAGGGCAATATTTAAGGATCGACAACGACGGTTCATTGAACAGGGTTCTGCAGCCGCCAGCGGCAGGGTTCTCATATCCATTGAAGAGGCACAACGCGTCCTATCCCAGCGGGCTGAAAAAACAGGAGTCTTCCGAGAGATTGCCATGGAAGGGAGAAAGTTTGGTGTCGGTCTTGGGGTTATCACCCAGCAGCCGAAAAATATTGATCAACGGGTGCTGGCCCAGATGAACACCCTCTTTGTCATGGGACTGGCCGATCGTCATGACCGTGAGATCATTGCGTCATCTGCAAAACATGATCTCAGGGTTCTTGACACGGAGATCCAGACTCTTGACCGGGGAGATGCCGTTATATCTACGGTAGGGATACCCTTCCCGGTCAGTTGTCATATCCATTATTTTGAAGAGTATCTGGATGCCCTCTGGGAAGCGGCTCCCTGAATCACGGGGTAATCTCTTTTTTAAATGCGACCCAGAGCAGAACTCCAGATAATACCAGACCGCCCAGAAGATTTCCTATTGTTGCCGGGATGAGATTACTGAAGGTAAATGTACTCCATCCAAGATTTCCTGCAAGCGGACCGACCTGCGCCACCTGCAGGAACGTAAGATGAGGTGCACACAATAGCCCGGCAGGAACAAGAGCAGCATTGGTAATGGAATGCTCAAGGCCGGTTGATGCAAGGGCCATGGAAGGAAACCATACCCCGGCGATCTTTCCTATTGCATCATCGGCACAGATACCAAGGAGAACAGCAAGGTTCAGGAGCCAGCCCGCTGCTACTGCTTTAATAAAACAGGTCCATATCCCCATAAGCCCTGGATAACTGCATCGTTCTGAAGCAAAGGCTACCATGCTTACCGCAGATGCCCCGGCAGTCATTCCCTCAGCGCCTGGCTGCAGAAGAACTCCGAAGGTCACAAGGGCGGCGAAAAAAAGAGCCCCAATAATATTTCCGATATAGGACAGAACCCATAACCTGAATACAGAAATCCAGCTGCCCTGACCGGAAAATGCAGCAAATGGTGCCAGCATTGCATCCCCGGTACAGAGTTCTGCACCGGTCAGGACAATCAGGATAAGCCCGAGGGGAAATACAAAGCCTGAAACGAGCTGAGCCATTCCTGCTCCAAGGGCAGGTGCAACACCGGTCGATACGATAACCATCAGTGATGCACCCATGGCAATATATGCCCCGGCCATCCCTCCTCTGAGCAGAATATTCCATCCCTCAAGTGACATCCGGTATTTCCCGGACTCAGCACCTTTTGCAATGATTTCATACGGGGTATGATATGACATGTTCTCCTCCTGGATGTTGGATTTTCATTCTTCTATTGAATCAGTTTCCTTCATGCTTCCGGTTTATCAGGTAATAACCATGTATGCGATAACTGATAAGACAACTGCCAGGAGCAGCATCCCGGCACTTATGGGAACAACATAGACAAGAATAGTATTTACAATACTTGCAAGCTGGGCAATAGAGTCAGATCCAAAGATGATGACTCCGTTACAGGTAGCAGAGCTGCCGGCAGCCTTCGCCTCCGAACAGTCTTTGAGTGCCAATTCAACGCCTTCAAGCACATGAGTTACGAGGTCATCGGGTGAAATCTGAAGCCCGACCGGGTTTTTCCCACTGATGGTATTCACAACATGGGTGTCGGTGGTCATCACCTCGGCCTCATCGACCAGGGCACGGACCTCATCTCTGATATATTCCCTCACTCCCTGTGCCATGTTGTTCCCGTCAATAAGAATATACGCAGCAGTCATCCCTCCTGTTTCAGTTACCAGAACCTGAAGACCAATATCCCCGATTCCTTCCCCCCTGGTGTATGGCAGGGGGAGATGTGCATATCCTGCCTGCAGAGGGTAGAGTGGTGCAACCTCCCACCGGTTCATTGCCTCTGTAGCGGCGGTGAAGTATTCATGTGCTGTTCTGGTCCCCGGAAGGATGACATCAATCTCATCACCAAGACAGTTATGAGCATCAATAAACCCGATATGAGGTGTGATCTTATGTCCCTCACAGATGATAGCGTGCCCGATTCCAAAATCAATATCTTCAGTCTTATCCGGGGAGCGGGTACTGACCATCAGCAGGGCATCTCCGATTCGCTGGTAGAGGAGTGAAACAGTTCCCACCTGTATCCTGCCTGGCTTTCCTGCAGTATCATGCCAGTGAAGTGATGCCCTGGTTTCATTGACAGCATCGACAATTTTGTCGATCTCACCTTCTGATACCAGATTGTAATCATGAGTTGCGCATCCATGAGCAACCATCATCTCCTCATCAAAGCGGCTTCTCAGAATTGAGGGAAGGTTTCCTCCCCCGATCTCTCCCATCGGTCCAGGATGCACATTCGGAATCGTGAGGATCAGATCCTTTTTCCCTTCTCGTCTGAAGAAAATACTGACCTGCGGGACCCATGCCTCCTGCCCGATATCTCTAAAGAACTCTTCCATTCCCTTGTCCCCGTCTGTAAGGTGGGCAATGAATGCATTCAAAAACTTCAGACCACGAATGTGAAATGCCCGGTATAATGGCCGATCAATGAGCCAGATCAGGATGGCAAACCCGGTTCCAAAGAAGATCATCAGGACCGGGGCAAGAACCGGGAAGGGATCCGGAAGGATGGGCAGGACACAGAGCCATCCGGTAATACTCTGTATGGATGCCGGAATGATCATCCTCGATGTCCGGTAATCTGCGATCGAGACGAGAACGAGAAGCCGGACTCCAAAGATAAATCCTAATGATATGGCATAACACAGATCCAGCAGGTCCTTCAGGAAGATAAGGCCGATGAGAGTAATAAGACATGAAAAGAGTGTACAAGAAACCGCCAGCAAAGCCCCTCTGTTCCAGGTCATCTGACGGTTGAGCAGTATGATCAGAGGCCGTGTCAGCAGAAATGCAATAACACCGGGCACGATAAATCCCTGGATACCAAACCATTCATATGATGGATC
>NZ_JAIWNS010000159.1 GCF_020216685.1 Methanospirillum hungatei
GAATCCTGGCTGGTCAGACATTTTTTTGAAAGTTTCATTCAGAACGCGAAAGTGACGGCTCATATGAACATATCCGGATTTTCGGATCATCATAAATGCGAGGCACTCTTTAAGGCATTTGGAATTGCACTGCACTCGGCAACAAAAATAGTCTACAATGACGGTCAGGTTCCAAGTACAAAAGGTGTGCTGTAACGAAAGAAATCAACCCCATCCGAGCACACATATATTTATTTCTTTGAGGTAAGGAGATTTCTGTTTTTGAATAAGTCAAAGGTGGAGAATGCTTTTAGGCATTCTCTGCGGCCATCTTGACGTCTTCTTCCTTAATTGTTTTTCTACCTGCATGCTGGGCAAGGCGGTTTGCTTCCCTGGTCAGGTTTGCAATGTAGTCTTCTGCTTTTGCTACAAGAGCTGCTGCTGCATCGCTTCCCACACGCTCAGCCCCATTCTTCTTTGCAATTCTTACAACTGCTGCAATAGGTAAGTCTGCCATAGTCCTCTACCTCAAAACAAAGTATATTGATATCTATTTAAATATTTCGAGATTATCTCGAGATTTTCAATATTCTGACCTGTTAAGAGTAGATTTTTATATTTCATGAGATTAGGTTTCAGAGATGAACAATCGGATGCATTATTGTAAAGAAATAAAATTCCGCTTTAAATTGAAGTTTTTTTCAGGAAAGATAACTCAATGAGATTATCTGCGAGATTTAGCGCGTGTAGATAGTTCGGGTTAACGCGCGAAGT
Source organism: Methanospirillum hungatei (assembly GCF_020216685.1). GTDB lineage: Archaea > Halobacteriota > Methanomicrobia > Methanomicrobiales > Methanospirillaceae > Methanospirillum > Methanospirillum hungatei_B. The sequence goes on from NZ_JAIWNS010000159.1 coordinate 754, forward strand.
ATCTACGAAGATTTTTGGGATATTCAGAACTGGTGCCCCATGAGAACGCCCTCTCCCAAGAAATAACAGTGTTCTAAAGATTAAATTTCCTGATACACCATCAGGAGCTACAATAAATCCTGAGTCCTGTACTGCTTCTTCTATGAGGATACCTCTGTGAACTCCTCCGGTCAGACGGGCAACCAGTTCTGCATCAGCAAGGCTTCTGTCAACGGCAGGATGACGACCGACATCATCCAGACGACCCCCTGAGAGAACGGTCACTTTTTCAGAAAGTCCGAACTTCTGACAGAGCGGTTTTACTTTTTCTATAAGGGATACTTTGTCAGAAATGGTCCATCCTTCATCTATCCCTACCGGCCCGAGGAAGAAGCGAGAGCCGTCTGCAGTCTCTAAGAGGACAACTCGTTCAAGTGTGGCTACACTGGCAGTCTCTTTTAACAGTTGCAATGTATGATGTGAGGATAATGTCCCCCGTATCGCTGCATCAACAGTCCCGGAAAAAAGATCTGATATCAGGTCCTGCTCCGGATGTTCAGAAATAATTGAATGAAAACGGGGTGGAGCAGATGTCTGAAGATCCGAATGCAGGTAACACCTGATCGTTGACCTCCCTGAATAGGATGAGATTCCCAAAAACACCCGCTCAGGATCACTCCTGATACCAATGCCAATGACTGATGATTTTTCAGGGATATGTTCCAAGATGCATTACCCCTCCGTTTTTCGAAAAGTCAAAGACAAGTGCAGAAGAGTTATTATTGTGAATACGAAGTTCCCCTGAATCATTCACGGTCCCAATACTACATGCGGTCATACCACACTTATAAAACAGACTGAAAATAGTGTCAACATGTTCACTCTTTGCGGTTAGAACAAAACCCATTCCCGGATACATCCGGAGCCAGTGATCAAAGGTGATGTTATACTCATCCAGGTCAGGATGGGGCACTGCAGTGAGATCAATATCTGCTCCTTTTCCAGATACTTCAAGTAACATGCCCAGTGTTCCAATGATCCCAGGATTGGATATGTCCTTGCCTGCTGTAACGAGTTTTCGGGATCCGATCTCCTCCATTACCCTGATCTGACCACGAACCTCCTCTGCGGTTCGCAACGTTGCACTGTCCCAGTTTAATGCACAGGATGGATGAACCCTGCCTTTTAAGTCTATTGCAATAAGGACGTTATCTCCGGAGCATGCTGTATTGCTGTAGATAATATTCTCAAGTGGGGCAATACCGAGGATTGCAACATCAATTACGCTGTATGGAGTGTCCGGATGCAGGTGCCCGCCGACGATCGGCACACCAAATTGTCTGGACGCATCATGCATACCCGCAATGACCTGCTTTTTTATGGTATCATTTGAAATTGAGAACACATCCACCATGGCGAGTGGTTTTCCTCCCATGGCAGCAATGTCATGAATATTTACAAGGACTGCACAATACCCTGCCCAGTAGGGATCAGCATCCATAAGTTTACTCCAGATCCCATCTGCTGCCAGGAGCAACGCATCAGATCCGTTTTTAATTACTGCAGCATCTTCCCCAAATGATGCGACAACAGCCTGAGAATCAATCTGAAGATCCCGAACCATTGCACCAATTTCACTTTTCCGTCTCACTCCGTCATATGTTCTGACAGCCTGTGCTATCTGTTCGGTGGAGCAGGTGTATTCTCCCATGGCCCAAAATCTCACTCTTTTTTTCTGTTTCATCACTCATAAAATGTCTTATTTGGTTCAGAATTTACCAAAGACCAGACTCCATGCTTGTCAGTAATGTTCATGCGGTTTATCTTCATAGCCGGCACATATAATCGGGATGGACTGGGCTGAGAAGTATCGTCCCCGGCATCTGAATGAGATGGTGGGCAACCGGGAAGCATTGCACCAGATGAGTGAGTGGGCGACCCGGTGGACAGTGGAATCCCCTCCGCTCATACTCTATGGTAAGCCCGGTATCGGAAAAACTTCCAGTGCGTGGGCACTTGCACATGACATGAACTGGGAAGTTGTGGAACTCAATGCGAGCGATCAACGAACCAAAGCCGTCATTGAAAAGGTTGCAGGTGGAAGCGCAAGTACGGGCTCACTCACCGGTGCCGCGAGAAAACTCATCATTCTTGATGAAGCAGACAATCTTCAGGGAAATGCGGATCGCGGAGGAGCACGGGCAATCGCGGAAGTAATACGGCAGGCACGTCAGCCGCTGATTCTTATCGCCAATGATCTCTACGGGCTTGATGGTACTATCAGGAACCTGTGTACCAAAGTTCAGTTTAAAGCACTACCGGCAAAATCACTGGTTCCCAGACTTCGTGAGATCTGTTCACGCGAACAGCTGACCTGCTCTGCCCAGGCATTAAATGACATTGCCGAGCAGGCCGGTGGGGATATCAGGTCTGCAGTGACCATGCTGTATGCGTCTGCCATTGGGAAAGATACGGTGGGCGAGGATGATGTATCTATATCTGCAAAAGACAGTCGTGCCAGTATTTTTGATCTTGTTTCTGCAACGTTAGGCTATCGTCAGGTTCCTTCACTTCTTGATATGTCAATGTCTGTGGATGAAACACCGGATACTATCCTTCAATGGATTGAAGGAAATCTTGGTGTGCTCCCTGACCGAAAAAAGACAGCACAGGCCTATGCTGCATTATCAAGGGCAGATATGTACCTGGGATATACATTTCTTACTCAATATTATACATTATGGCGGTATGCAACCTCAGTCATGCTCTACGGGGTACATGATGTAATGAAGGGCCGGCCATCAGGATATGCCAAGATCATGCCCCCGTCACGATGGAGACAGATGTCTGTTGCGAAAAAACAGAAGACGATACGGGAGCAGATGTTATCCGATATCGGAACATCGATGCATATGTCCGCCTCTACAGTCCGGAACCTATATCTCTGTCCGATCTCTCTGCTTGCAAAACAATTCCCAGAGCAGTTTGCGAGGAGCTATGATCTGGATGTGGATACACTTGACATCCTGATACATGATCCCATCACATCAAAATCGATAATAAAGAAGATCGAAGATGAGAAGAAGCAGATTGAGAAGGAACTGAAAAAGAAGAAGAAAGATGAGGACGCAAAGGGCAAAAAAGCCAGGGGATCGAAGAAGGAGAAGGAACCTATAGGACAGGAGACCCCCTCGATTGACTCATTCTCCGGACAGGAACCGGGAACTCTCCCTGAACAAACGTCCACTGTACCGGTGGAAAAGGATAAGAAATCGTCTCAGTCAACCCTTTTCAATTTTTAACATATATATGAAGAGGGACTTCACATCCGGGCAGGGGGGCAGGCCGGTCTGCTCCTTCAAACCCCAGATGATAGACGACAAGATCTGCATGAACATAGTGTGCAAGTCTTATGAGCGGAGGAATCATCTCTTCCACCGGTCGTATTGCATAGATACAATCACAACCCTGATAGAGCCCTGGTTCGGGATTTGATACATCATCTTTCACGTACGGAATCCATGAATTGACGGGAGGATCGATGATATCCACACATCTGATTAATATCCCTGATCTGAATAACAGGTTTGCAGTATGAAGGTTTGTTCCGGCTCCGGCTTCAATTACTGAGCGGTACCGTCCGGCAATGAATCTTGCAATCGCCGTCTCAATATATTTATACCCGCTCATTACCCAGTTTATTGGAGATGAATATCCTTATTTTTTGGGATCGGGGCGCTCCGGCCGGTCTTGAAATACCGGTTGCCCGGATCATCTCTCAAATCATGGATATTCCGGCTGAAGTGTGTGAGAGCCCGGTTCTTTATAACGGGTTTGACAGGAGCAGAAACCAGTTTGATGCAAGTGCAATATTAACCTGTCTTGATGTTTTTTCCCGCCGGAATGAAGAAAAAAGATTTATTTTACTGGTAACCGGAGATGATATCTTCAGACCGGGCACCAGATACGTATTTGGTCTCTCCCGTCCGGCAACAGGGACGGCTGTAATCTCATCTGCCAGACTGAGAAATGAATACTGGGGTCTTCCGTCAGATGAGATGATGCTCATTGACCGGTTATCACGGGAAGGAGCCCATGAGATTGGTCATCTCTTACATCTTGATCACTGTACCAATACTTCATGCATTATGGCAAACCCGCTCACCCTCGATGACCTTGACAGTAAGAAATCAATGCTCTGTCAGACCTGTATGAGCAAAGTACAAAATAGTCCGTTATCAGTTCGGCTATAAAAATTATATATATAGTTTTTCGAGAATCTCCAGATTTTCCCGTGCTATCTGATTATCAGGATTCAGCTGAACTGCCTTTCGGTATGCTTCGATGGATTCATTGTATGATTTCATTGCATAGAGAACATTTCCAAGATTATACCATCCCTGGTCAAATTCTGGTTTCGTCTGTGTTGCATTAGAGAGGGCATCTCGTGCTTCTTCTGTTCGCCCTGTCAGATAGAGTATCCTTCCATAATTATTCCATGCATATCCATTTTCAGGATCAAGGCTGGTCGCTTTGGACAGTGCCTCTACTGCCTCATCATATCTTTTATCTTCTGCATAAGCCCATCCCAGGTTATTCCAGGCATCTGAAAAGTCAGGATCCAGTTCAAGGGCTTTATTCAGAACAGGAATTGCTTCGGTAAGTGCCCCCGTCCTGATAAGAGAATATCCTTTTGTACTCCATGCATATTTATTGTCCGGGCCGGTTCTCGTTGCCGTCTCCAAAGCCTCCAGCGCTTTTTCATAATCCCCGAGTTCATTATATGCCCATCCTATGTTAGTCCATGCAATCGTATGATTGGGTTCCAATCTGGTCGCGTTTTCAAGGGGAGGTATTGCATCAGGAAACCGACCCAGATTATTCAGAGCATATCCAATTGAATTCCAGACCTCCGGATTTGTAGTATTGGATTTGACATATTCCTCAAGGATGGCAAGTCCTTCCTGAAAAGAGCCGTTCTGTATCAGATCTATTCCTGGTGCAGGGTCAGTACCCGTTTCCGTTGCTTGGCTTGCTGGGAAAAAGAAAAAAACCAAAGACAAGAGTATGAAGAGATGTATTGGTGTCTTCAGAAACATAATAGTATGAGATAATCATTGAAAAATAAAGGTTTTATTGATATGTGATCTTCAATCTTCAGATCTTTGGTTTCTTTTTCAGTGCTTCAACAAGCAGATCTATCGTAGCCTCGACATCCTTGAGATCTACTACCTCTACCGGGGAATGGATGTATCGAGATGGGACTGATAAGGGGATACTGGGGATTCCATCCCTGACAAGGTTAATGATAGAGGCATCCGTATTTCCTCCGTCACCAACTTCCAGCTGGTATGGGATTTTCATCTTATCTCCTGCAGATCGAAGCCAGGCGACCAGCCGGTTATCAGCCAGTAATCCTCTCCCTGATGCACTTGCCAGAACCAGGACCGGTCCCTTTCCCATCTCAACCGATGCTTCTTTTTTGGTTACACCAGGATGATCACCGGGAATCGTGACATCGGTTGCAATTGCAAAATCAGGGTGTAGCGCAAATGCACTGACCTTTGCCCCCTTCAGACCGATCTCTTCCTGTACGGTAAATACCGCATAAACGGTCATTGAGGTCTTCATCTTTTTCAGTGTTTCAATGAGGACCAGAACACCCACCCGATTATCCAATGCTTTCCCGGTAATCCGATTATTTGCCAGATGAATGAGTTCCTGTTCGATCGTGACCGGAGTTCCTATCTCAATCCCAAGCTCAGCTACCTCTTCTGCTGATGACGCTCCGATATCGATGAACATATCCTCCATCTTGATCTCCTTTTTCCGGTCCTCTGGTGTCATGACATGCGGAGGTTTTGATCCGATTACTCCAGAAACCGGCCCTTTCGTCCCATGGAGGACAACCCTCTGGGTATGAAGAGTCGGATTAAACCACCCCCCAATCCCAACAAATTTTATAAACCCTTTTTCGTCGATATACTGGACCATAAGTCCGATCTCATCCATATGGGATGCTATCATAACTGAAAGTCCGGTGCCCTTTTTTACTGCGATAAGGTTTCCAAGTCTGTCTTCAGAAATTTCATCGACATATCCCTCTAGTTCTTTCCGTATAATTGATTTGATATTTCCTTCAAATCCTGAAAGCCCATGTGCATCGGAGAGTTTTTTTAATAAATCATAAACCATTTTTATACCTCAAGAACTGGTCTCATTCGTTCGATTGCAGCCGTAATATTTTCCCGTGAAGTGGCATAACTGAATCGGGCATAATCTGCGCCTGACGGTCCGAATGCATCACCAGGAACTACTATTACACCGGCATCCATTACTTTTTGAGTTCTCTCCTTTCCAAGTGGAACGAATGCATAAAAAGCCCCCTGCGGTTCAGGGAATTCTACACCCATACCATGAAAACCAGAAACAAGAATGTCCCTGCGTGCTTTATATTCATCCCGCATCATCTTTACACAGGACTGATCGCCGGTATAGGCTGCTATCCCGGCATACTGGCTGATTGAGGTGGCGCAGGTCTGACAATACTGATGAACTTTCAGACACTGTTCCATGTATTCCGGTGGACCAGCGATATATCCAAGACGCCAACCGGTCATAGCATAGGTCTTACTTGCAGCATTGACCGTAATCACGTCTTCACCAAAGGTTCCGGCGCTTGCATGAACCGCATCATAGATGATATGCTCATATACTTCATCAGAGAGAACAGTTACACCGGCATCCATGGCTGCTTCAGTAATCGAGCGGATTGTTTCTTTGGACTCGACCGTTCCGGTTGGATTACAGGGCGAATTAAGAATAAGGAGTCGTGCGCCTTCCAGTTTCTCTTGGAGGATATCTTCCTGAATATGCAGATCCTTTGTAAGTGGTACAAAATCCGGTTTTCCCCCTGCAAGCTGAATACACGCCTCGTAGGAGACAAAACCCGGATCAGTCAGAAGAACCCGATCACCAGGATCAACAAGACTCTGAATGGCAATAAAGAGCGCTTCTCCGGCTCCTGCTGTCACAATGATCTGTTCAGGACTGTAATGCAGATTATTTTCATTTTTAAATTTTTCGGATAATGCCTCTCGTAATTCAGGGATACCTGCATTGAACGTATATCCGGTTTTTCCCTCTTCAATTGCCTGTATCGCTGCATGTCTGATATGGTCAGGGGTGACAAAATCCGGCTGACCAAGTGTCATATTGATAGAGTCGGGTTTTGCAGCCTGGAAAAATTTTCTGATCCCCGACATCTCGATTGCCTGGGCACGCGCTGAAATTTTTTTCATCAGAATCACTCGATATTTGCATGCCGGTCTTTGAGCTCTGACTCATCCGTCTGGGTGATTTCCATCAGCCGTGATATGACAGCGTCACAAAAGGTCATCGCCGCGGTCTCAAACAGGGTTCCAAGCGGGGCAAATGACCGGTGCTCACCTAGCATCTGTCTGGTATCGTACTCCTTACTCTCATCAGGAATGCTGTCACGGTAGTTTTCAATGATGACTTTCGTATCAGAGATTTTTCCAATCGGAGAGTCCGGGTTTGAAGTGATAAGAGAAATACGCCCTCCAATCTCTTTTGCAGTCTGGACAATCTCCACAATGGTTCTTGTTTTGCCTGATCCGGATAAGACCACAATAAGATCCCCGGTTTGCAGTGCCGGTGTGATGGTCTCACCTACCACATAACTCATCATCCCAAGGTGCATGAGCCTCATGGCAAATGCCTTTGCAACAAGACCAGAACGACCTGCACCCATCACATAAATGCGTTTGGCATCCAGGAGTTCTTTAATAAAATGAGAAACTTCTTCATCAGAGATATGATCTGCGATGGCATTGATCCGCGATGCCATCAGTTTCATCATATCCTGCACACGGTGCTGATTCATACCTGTGTATACGTTCAGATGGAATCCTCATCAGGATATCGCACCTGAACCCATCCACCGGTCAGTGACGGTAGGTAACCGGCTCTGTTGCCGGAGTCAGCTCACCGTTCTCCATCACAGATACCGGCCCGTGTCCACAACAATAAAGAAGGCGTTTTCCATTTTCCTGAAGTTCCTCATCAAGTTCCTGTGCCAGCTTTGCCAATGCTTTTCGTTCACTTTTCACAAGATCCGGATCCACATTCACCGTCGTGACCAGATATACTGCGAAATTATTGTACGCACTTCGTTCAGGACTCAGATGTTTCAGATTGAGGATGGTGTCCGAAGTAAATAAGACTCCGGCTTCCTTGCAGAGGATATATATCAGACCATGCTGATGCCCTCCATGCCCCTCTAATATCTCAAAAGTGTACCCGCCAGCATTGAAGGTTGATAGAACTGGAAATTCACCCCGCTTTCCGTTCCCTGAACCAGGTAATAGGGTTACGTCCTCAGGAGGAGTCATCCGTGCAAACAGGTTTATCATCACCGTATACACCTGTTCAAGGACCAAATCCTGTGTAGTGGCTCCCCATGCACGATTATTGGTTTTTATAATATCCCAGGTTCCCTCATGGGTATACACCGGGGCATTGAAAAAACCGGCAGCACCACAATGATCAGTATCCCCATGAGTCAGAATTATCCGGGTAAAGTCAACTTTCCCGCCAAGACCATAGGCAGCAAACATGCGGAGAACATCCTCATGATAAATACCATATCCGGTGTCAATCATTATTCGTTCATCCGGTGCATCGATGACAAAGACAGAGCCGCCGCCCGGAAGCTGGAAACAATAGAGTGTCAGCGTATCCGCAAGGGCAATCTTTTGAACATCTGCATAAAACCCATCCCCTGTTGTCTCCTTCAGGCGTTTTCCGTTTAGCAGTATTTGTTCTAGTACATCCTGGTATTCTTTTCCATATTCGGTCAGTTGTTGAGCGACATGACTAAACTGGTGTAATAATTCAAGAATGTGCGGGTTTTCCACGCCATCGAGGATTTCACTGACCCGTGCCGCATATCTGACATAAAACAGACTCCCATCATCGCAACTGTCTCCACAGTCATACCCTTCAATCTTTACCGGATATTCAGCTTCAATCGCCCGGATCAACTCTTCAGTTTTATCAGGGTGTAAGACCCTGAGCATGATATGCAGGGCATCTGGATATCTGCCACGGTTATCAAATGAGAGTGAACTAATTTCAGCATTATATGTGTCCAGAATAGAGAGAATTCTGTGTAAGGTCCCGGGAATTTCTGGAACGATAACAGTAAGCTGAACACTTTTTGGATAGGTCACGGTAGTCTGCAGATATCCATCTTCCAGCAACGCCTGCGCACCACGGGTACAGGCCCATTCATCACCTGATACGGAAAAAAAGGCGGTAACCGGATCCAGCGAGCGGTTGAAATGACACCTGGTTATGGTAAGACCTGATGCAGCAATAATACGGACCGCATCAAGAAGAGATCCGGTATCAGGAATCCTGATAACAAAGAATTCATTGCGATCCTGAGACATGATGATTACTCTGATACGTAACTTTCCCGTTCAATAAAGAGGCCGCCAAATATGGTGCGCTCTATCATCTCTGAAACGAACCGCATCTTCTGTGCCTCTTCCATATCACTGTTCCGATGAATTTCAGAGTGTAACTGAAGTCGAAGAAGGCCGAATCGTAGTTTTTCAAGAAGCGTTTCATTTAAGGTTATTGCCTCACGGTAAATCGGCTCGATGAGCTGTGGAAATTGATTTATGTCCTCAAGACATTTCACAATTTCAGCATAAATCGGGAGATTTTCTTCTCTCCCGCAAAGAACTTCCAAGTAATTCATATCTGTTTTTCAACAATGCTGACCAGGTGTTCCATGACCGTATCTACCGCTTTCCAGGTCGGAGAATCCTTCTGTCTGATAATGAATGGTCTTCCTTCGTCACCGGCCTTTCTCACTTCAGGATCAAGAGGGAGGCTTCCAAGGAATGGGACATTATGTTCCTGTGCAATCCGCTCGCCTCCACCTTTCCCGAAAAGATCAACCGCTTCCCCACAATGCGGACAGACAAATCCGCTCATATTTTCAATAACGCCGATAACATTCAGTCCAAGCTGTTCCACAAAGGTGATCGCCTTGGTCGAATCCAGGGTGGATACTTCCTGAGGAGTTGTGACGATGACTGCACCACGGACATTCGGAGCCAGTTGCGCGATAGTTAAGGCTTCATCTCCGGTTCCCGGCGGGAGGTCAACGACAAGATAGTCCAAAGAACCCCAGGCTGTGTCCTCAAGGAACTGCTTAATTGCTCCTGCTTTCATGGCGCCACGCCAGATGACCGGGGAATGTTTTTCGGGAAGCAGGAACGCCATTGAAACAACCTGTAATGAACCGGTTACTTTTACCGGGACGATTTTATTCTGGTCTGCAAGCAGTTTATGATCTTCAATACCCAGCATTTTGGGAATATTCGGGCCATGAATATCAAGATCCAAAAGACCCACCTGCTTTCCATGATTGGAGAGGGCATAAGCAAGATTTACGGCAACCGTGGATTTCCCGACTCCCCCCTTGCCAGATAAAACCAGTATTACATGCCTTACATCAATGTCAGCTTTTGGCGGTAATTTTCCGGCCGCTGTCGGGCAGGTAGCGCCTGAAGGACAGGATGAACAGTTATTGTCACAGGATTCAGGGGTTGGTTTGTTTGTATCAGACATATTTTCCATCCTCATACAGTGATTCCATATTATTCGATTCACTTTGGCATAAATAAGATCATGATTCTCTATGTGAAGTAGCGGATTTTTCTGAGATGGGAAGAGTCATGACTTCACGATATAAATATTTCAGTCGCGTATGTTCTATCAGAAGAGGGCTGCCAGATGGAAAAAAGGGATGTAATAGTCATTTTAGCAGCAATAATTGTCGTATTAATAATGGCGGTGGTGGTAAAGCCGATTATTACCGGACAGCCGGTGATATTTTTACCTGAATCTCCTGCGCCGGTAGAACCTGTGATGGAACCTTATCTTACTCCTGAACCTGACTTTCCGGTATCTTCGGTAACTCAGGAAGCGACCCCTGGCGAGACTCAGGAGGAGCAGGTACTTCCTGATAAGACTTCAGTTCCTTCATCAGGTGCTCTTCCTACACCACAGATGACTCCGATGACCTGGCAACCAAATCCTGATAATCCGATGCCGGCAATTCAGATGACGAACTATGCAGAAATTGTTGGAAAGTATACAGGCTCTACCTCACCTTTCAGAATTCCGACTCCATATTGGGAATTGCACTATAATGTCACACCTGCTGATGAAAATGCAGGCTTTTCAATGGATGTAAAGGAAAAATCT
>NZ_JAIWNS010000160.1 GCF_020216685.1 Methanospirillum hungatei
CTCTTACGTTGCTCGCGGAAGGATATATACTTTCGTATTGCCCTTCTCGAACAATCATTCCCCGGCCGCTTGCTCCTGATGGTTCAGGAAGCATGTGGGATAATAAAGTTGTATTGATCCAGATATATACTCATCGATTTGAGATCCGAAATGCTCGAGTTATAATCATGCCCAGATAACCGGGTGATCAAAGAAGATATTCCACTCACATTTAACCACCTAAAATCTATCATATTCTGAAAAGTAAACAATTCTGGCGTTTTGCGCGGACATAATAGACCATCTTACTCTACCAGGGTAAACTGAAAATTAACCGGAAATGTTCGATATTTAGTTAGAGTTTCGCAAAATTATCCCCAAAATTATTTTGATCAACTTTATTAACAATAAGACAAAATTTGTTTAGGAGTTTGAATTATGCACATCATGGAAGGATTTCTCCCGCCACTCTGGGCGGCTATCTGGTGGATTATTTCCCTGCCATTCATCATATACGGATTTGTTCAGCTAAAGAAAGTCATCAATGAAAACAAGGATGCACTCCCCCTTCTCGGGATCTGTGGCGCACTTATCTTCATCCTTTCAGCGCTCAAGCTCCCGTCAGTAACCGGGAGTTGTTCCCATCCAACCGGGACCGGTCTTTCTGCAATAGTCTTCGGGCCCTTCATCACCGCCATCATCGGATTTATCGTCCTCCTCTTCCAGTCACTCTTCCTGGCACATGGTGGACTTTCAACTTTGGGTGCAAACACATTTTCAATGGCAATTTGTGGGCCGTTTCTGGGCTACTATGTCTACCGCGCTCTTCGCGATACTAAATTAAACATGTATTTCACGGTCTTTATCGCCGTTGCACTCGCAGATCTCTTTACCTATGTCATCACCGCCCTTGAACTCACATTAGCCGTGCCGGCTGGAGACCTTGGATTCGGAGGCCTCTTTGCAACTTTCCTTGGTGTCTTTGCAGTAACACAGATTCCACTGGCAATCCTGGAAGGAGCAGTGCTCGCACTGGTGTTCAAGTATATTGTGGATATTAAACCGGACATCATCATCAGAATGAAAATATTCTCTGAAGAGAAGATCAAAGCCGCACGGGGGGAGTAAAAAATGAAATATCAATTTGAGATTATTGTCGGAATCATTGTGGTGCTTTTTATCGGAGTGTTTCTTTACAGTGCCTCTGTCAACCCGGATGCAGAGTTCGGAGGTTCAGACGGCGTTGGATCAGCGATTGTTTCAGAACTTACCGGTGTTGCAGAAGACGATGTCACCCCCCTGATTCCCCAGTGGGCGCCCCCATCCGGTGAGGTTGAATCTGGAATATTTGCACTCCAGGCGGCATTCGGCGGGATAATTCTCGGACTTAGTTTTGGATACCTGCTTGGACAGAGAAAAACAAACCAGAATTAAGCATAGAATAATGTTTGCGCATGATTTCCTGGAAGAAGCAGCACAACATAACGCCCTTCTCCAGGTTCATCCATATACCAAACTTCTCCTTGGTATTGGATCAATCATCCTTGTTTTATTCACGCCAAATTATATTGTACCCTGTTTTCTTGCCGTAACTTTGAGTAGTGTAACAATCCTTCTTGCAAAGATAAACCTGAAGTTTTATCTGAAACTACTTGGAATTCCGCTCAGTTTTGCGTTTATGAGCGCACTTATTATCATTTTTCTCTCAGAAGGGGTGACGAAAATATGGTCCATTCAGATATTCCCCTGGTTCACCCTCACCGTGACTGAGGAAAGCCTGAATCATGGACTGCATATTTTCGCACGGGTTTTCGGAGGTATGTGCGCCCTGTTCTTTATATCCCTGACAACACCAATGACCGATCTGTTCGGTATCATGAAAAAACTGAAAGTTCCTGACCTGTTTATCGACCTTTCAATGATCATCTACCGGTACATCTTCATTTTTATGGAGAAAGCCCGACAGATATATCTCGCACAGCAGATGCGTCTTGGATATACCAAACCCAGGGAAGCGTTAAATTCCTACAGCATGCTCTTTGGAAGCATCTTCATCACATCATGGGACGCGGGTGAAGATCTCATTCATGCCATGGATTGCCGTTGTTATAATGGAAAATACGCAAAAATGATCACCTATAATCCGGTGGAATGGCGATCTCTCTCGGCAGTTTCTCTCTATCTCTTCATCATCATCGGCATGATCCTCTGGACATCCGGGTAAAGGAAATCACATGGATCCACTCATCGAACTCAAAGATCTCGAGTATGCCTATCCATATGCATCCCCTGCGCTCTCCGATATCAGTCTCTGCATTCAGAAGGGTGAAAAAATTGCCCTGGTCGGTTCCAATGGAGCAGGAAAATCAACGCTTCTTCTCACCCTGAACGGGATGATACGACCAGATAAGGGAACGGTCACCTTTCATGGGAAACCGGTCTCATATGATCGGGCATCACTTCGGAAGATACGGCAGAAGATCGGGTTTGTCTTTCAGGATCCTGATGTCCAGATAATAGCACCAACTGTATGGCAGGATGTCGCATTCGGACCGGTGAACCTGGACTATTCGGAAGAACAGGTACAGCAGGCGGTTTCGGATGCGCTCCACAGCGTCGGACTGGAAGGATTTGAGAAGCGTCCACCCTATCACCTCTCTGGCGGAGAGAAGAAGAGGGTCGCCATCGCCGGGATTCTGGCCATGGATCCTGATGTGCTCATCCTGGACGAACCCACGAGTATGCTTGATCCTGCCGGGAGCGAAGATATCATGGACCTCCTTGATGAACTCAATCACCAGGGAAAAACCATCATCATCTCCACCCATGATGTTGAACTTGCCTACCCCTGGGCTGACCGGATAATCCTGATGGAGAAGGGCCGGATAATTGCATCAGGAACACCGGAAGAGGCCTTCTCAGATAAAGAACTGGTCAGACGGGCACGGCTGAAAACCCCGATACTTCTCGAGCTCTCGCAGGAACTGAAGAGCAGGGGAATGAAAACACCGGGGACCTTACCCAGAACCGTCCTTGATATCATCAGAATCATCGAGCATGATCATCATGGATCCATCCGCCTCTCTGACAATGGGTATGGGACAATACATGTAGGGGATGTTGATCTGATATCCGGACCGCAGATACAGGCAATTCTTGCAAGAACTTCGTGTGATACCATCGGTGTGATGGGGAGCAGGGCAAAAATTTGTGCCCGTCAGTGGGGTCTGACTCCGGACATCTCCTATGCGGTCATCGATAAATGCATCCTCCAGGCAATGAACGGACGGACCAGTCTGATTCTGACAACCGGAGGGATGGTGACCAGGGTCTTTGAACGGGTGACCCTGTTTAATCAGACAAACAACAGGTTAATTCCCGTTCGATCACTCATAGGGAGCGATAAACCAGATGATTTATCCGGCACCTGATAGTTCTGACACATTCAAAACCAATCACTTTTGAAGGGCACCCGCTAATGTATACGGAGCATATGATACATTGTCCACCGGATAAACCACCAACAGGCGGACCAACAAAGGATGAAGTGCTTGCGATAGCCATGCACAAGCTGGATCTGAAACCGGCAGATATTTTTGCTGATATCGGGTGTGGAACCGGGAAGGTCACCCTGACCGCAGCACCACTGGTTTCGCATGTTCATGCCATGGATATCAGGGAGGAAGCATACCGGTGGACCTGTGAGGAACTGCGAAAGAGTGGTTTTACCAATGTAACACCGCACTTTGGCAATGCTGTTTCTATACTCTCCTCTCTGGATACCGTAGACAAAGCCTTCGTGGGAGGATCGAGAAATCTCTCTGATATTATAACCCGGCTGGCTCACCTCGGGGTGAAGACCATTGTCATCACCGCGGTTCTCCTTGAAACGCTCAATATAGCAATCTCAACATTACAGGAATATGATATGTTTCATGAAGTCACCCTTGTTCAGGTTTCAAAAAGCATGCCGCTTGCCGGGGGATTTATGTTAAAACCCCTTGATCCGGTCTTCATCATCATCGGAGGGCTTGCCTGATGCTCACCGGAGTAGGTCTTGGCCCTGGTGATCCTGAACTTCTGACCATCAAAGCCGTCCGCATGCTACAAGAAGCGGATGTCGTGTATATTCCAGGTGGTCTGGCCAGGCGTCTGGTTGAGCCGTACTGCACCCCCATTGAACTTCCCTTCCCCATGAGTCATGATGAAGAGATTATCCGGGTGCAGATTATCGAGAATGCTGAAAAGATCGCATCTGATGCCAGGGATAAAAATGTTGTATTTGGAATCATCGGTGATCCGAATATCTTCTCAACCTTCTCGCGCCTCACTGTGATTTTGAAGGAACGATATCCTGATATCATCGTCGGTACTGTTCCCGGGATCTCGTCCATAACGGCACTCATGTCAGAGACCGGGCTTCCCATTACCGGGGGCTTTTGTGTCACCGATGGGAGTGAGATAAAATCCCAGATTCGGATGAAAGTCAGAAAACCCCGGGCATTGGCAGAAGACCTCCGAAAAAAAGGCTACACAAGGTTTGCACTGGTGGAGCGGATGTACATGGACGGTATGCAGGTCCTCACCGGGGATTTTCTTCCGGAAGAGAGCAGTTACTTCTCACTCCTGTATGCAGAGCGTGATCTATGAATAAAATCTGGTTTATTGGAGCCGGACCCGGAGATCCGGATCTCATTACCGTAAAGGGACGAAGGCTCCTTGACTCCGCTGACATCCTGATATATGCCGGATCACTCGTCAACCCTGACCTTGTTGCAAGCGCTCCGGCCAGCGAAAAGTACGACAGTAATGGTATGAGCCTTGAAGAGATGATCCCCATCATGGTCAGGGGAATCCGGGAAGGTAAGACTGTAGTAAGACTTCATTCAGGAGATCCTGCACTCTATGGGGCTATCGTCGAACAGATTGATCTTCTGAAACAGGAGGGCATATCAGTCGAAGTCGTCCCCGGTGTCTCCTCACTCTTTGGTGCTGCAGCGGCTTTGCAGGCCCAGCTGACCCTCCGGGGCGTATCTGAATCGGTCATCATCACCCGTCCGGCCGGAAAGACCCTTGAGAAAGACAAGATATTCGAACTCTCAGAGACCGGTGAGACCATGGCTATCTTTCTGGGAACTGACAAACTTGAGGAGATAACATCCCGCCTTGCCTGTCACCCCGAGACCACTGCAGTGGTTGTGTACCACGCAACATGGCCGGATCAGAAGATCATCAGGGGAACAGTACAGGACATCGCCAAAAAAGCGGCCGACGCAGGGATTACAAAATCCGCCCTACTGCTCATCGGTGAAGTCTTTGCAGAAGATCCAAAGGGACATATCAGGTCATTCCTTTACTCATGAGTACGGTTGTAACAGCACTCCCCTACTTTCAGGAACAGGCTGAAAGAATTGCAACGGCAATCAACGCGGACTTCATCCCCTACCGTTCAGGATTATTCTCTGAACTCTATAAGACAAGACAGCGTATTGTTGCGATCATGGCAATCGGCATCGTTATCCGGAATATCGCACCCCTTATCCATGACAAATGGTCAGATCCTGCTGTTGTGGTGATAAGTCCGGATATGCAGTATGCCATACCGGTTCTCGGAGGCCATCACGGGGCAAATGATCTCGTATACCAGCTGCAGGAGAGATGCGGCATGACACCGGTCATCACCACCGCGACAGAAGCTACCGGACGGGAGGCTGTTGAGGTTCTGGCAAAAAGAGAACACCTGCGGATTGTCAATACCCGGTCTACCAGGCAGGCGAACGCATCAGTCCTGACCGGGAATGCCCATGTATACCGGGTCCCGGGTCCCGGGATGGTTATCGCGGGATCCGGCGTCTCATTCCTTGTTGCTGACGGACCATATACGGTCGGCATCGGATGCAGACTGGGCACTTCCGCAGATGAGATTGTTCATGCAATTCATTCCGCATGTGAATCGGCCGGAATCAGTCCGGAAGATATTGCCATCTATGCATCCGGCATGATCAAATCCCATGAATCAGGCCTTCTTGATGCAGTCAGAACTTTGGGCAGAAATATAATCTTTCTTAATCCCTCCGACCTAAATGAAGAGGCACCCCCTTCACAGTCTGCTGCATCACGGTTCGGACTGCCGGGTGTTGCAGAGCCCGCAGCGCTTGCTGTATCAGTCCATCACCACCTCATCCTGGAGAAACAGATCTATGGAAATGTCACCATCGCAATCGCAGAATAACCCTAACACTCCCACGGGCTCACTCGCCGTCGTCGGGATAGGTCCTGGCAGTCCGGATATGCTGACTATCGCAGCTGAAAAAGCAATAAAGAACGCGGATATCGTCATCGGAAATGACTTTTACATCAACCAGATTCCGCATCTTCTCACGAAACAGGAGGTCATCAAAAGTCAGATGGGCAAAGAGGTCGACCGCGCAAAGCAGGCCATAACCCTGGCAAAGAAGAGCCATGTCGTCATGGTATCAGGCGGGGACCCGGGCGTCTATGGAATGGCCGGACTTATCCTGGAGATGGCCGAACGAATTGCGCCGGGCCTGAAGATAGACATCATCCCCGGAGTCACGGCAGCAAGTGCCGGCGCTGCTTTACTTGGGGCACCACTCACCAATGACTTTGCCGTCGTCAGTCTTTCAGATCTTCTGACACCACGTGATGTCATTGAAAAGCGCATCAGGGCATTATGCACGGCCGGAATCCCCATTGTACTCTATAATCCAAAGAGCCGGACACGAACAAATCTGTTTGAAGATGTCATAGAGATCGCACGCGAACACCTCGCCGGTAACACGCCGGTCGGGATTGTAAAAGATGCCTACCGTCCGGATGAGACGATCATCGTTACCACCCTTACGGATGTCATGGACGTTTTTGATAGTATTGACATGCACACCGTCGTTTTTATAGGCGGTGAAGAGACACGAATGCTCAGGAGATATGCAGATGTCAGAGGAATGTTCACCCCCCGCGGGTACCACCGGAAATATGAATTCTGATTATACAGATATCGGGGCAGATACGCCGGAAGGGTATGCCATTTCACGAACATCACGGGAGCTGGCCAGAAAGACCATAGGAGACGCAGGCCCCCTTGACCGGATTCGCCAGCGCTGCTCAATAGCAGTCGGTGACTTCGCAATGGCAGACCTGATGAGGTTTCAGGGTGATCCGGTGAATGCAGGTCTAGCTGCCCTGAAAGCCGGAGCGCCGATATATACCGATATCAGGATGGTGCAGACCGGTATCCAAAAGAAAGGACATAAAAGTCCGGTCACGTGTATCCTTGATGCCCTTTCGTCACCAGATACCGGCGGAAAAACACGGACCTCTGCAGCACTGATGGCACTTGGGGAACGCCTGTCCGGATCCATTATTGTCATCGGCAATGCCCCGTCAGCACTTCTGGTTCTCTGTGATCTGATTCAAAAAGGGATCAGACCAGCTCTCGTTATCGGAACTCCGGTTGGGTTTGTAAACGCCGCTGAGTCAAAAGAACTCCTTCGGACGCTGGACATTCCCTCAATCTCAAACGAAGGGACACGTGGGGGCACTCCGGTCGCTGTCGCCGCCATGAATGAGATCATCACCATGTTCGTTGAAGCCGCCGGAACCATCGAATAATATGCAGGATCCGGTCAGCGGATTTACCTATCCGGAGGAGTGGGTCTCCCTCTGCATAGACGAGACAGAGCGCCTTCTTGTCAGTGAGGGGCTTGCTGTCCTGACTTCAGACGGAACCATACGAAGGCGCGGGTTTACGACAGGGAGTTCTGCATCTGCTGCAGCCAAGGCATCAGTCCTCTCCCTTATAAATACCGGATTCAACGAGGTATCAATCCTCACTCCAGCCGGCATACGTGTTCAGATTCCGGTCACCATTACCAGGGGAACCGGAGAGTGCAGGAAATATTCCGGGGACTATCCGGGAGACGTCACTGCAGGACTGGTCTTTACCGCAGAAGCGACCCCCGCAGATTCAGGAATTTCCCTTTCCTTTGGTGAGGGAATCGGGAGATGGAGTCGTGACACACCCCGGTACAAAACCGGAGATCCGGCGGTCTCCTGCCAGGCCATGGATGAGATCAAACACGCAATAGAGGAGGCTGTCCAGGAGACCGGCATTCCAGGTGTATCAGTCAGGATTTTCGCACGAGAGGGACGAGAAGTTGCAGAAAAAACCCTGAACCAGATGGTTGGAGTCGTCGGTGGCATCTCTATACTTGGCACAACCGGATTTGTTGAGCCTTGGGATGATCATCTGGAACAGACCGTCTGTGATCGGGCGGTTCATGCAGAACGGGTCGTACTTACCACCGGCAGGATTGGGATGCGATATGCCCGGATGTTATTTCCTGACCATGAAGTCATCCTTGCCGGATCCAGGCTTGGGACTATCATCCCCCATCTTACCGGTGAAGTGATCATCTGCGGTCTTCCGGCCCTGGTCTTAAAATATGTAAATCCGTCCATTCTTGATGGAACCGGGTTTTCAACCGTTGAAGAATTTATGACAACCGAGCGCTTTCTGCCGGCCATGCTGTCATCTTTTCAGATCTATAAGAGCGCACACCCGAATGTCAGAATAGTCGTGGTGAACCGGGAAGGAGCAATCATCGGAGATTCTCAATGAAGATTGTTGGTGTCGGATGTGGACCGGGGATGTTGACAGGGGCAGCGATTCAGGCAATACAATCTGCACACCTCATCGTCGGTTCAGACCGGGCACTTGATCTGGTCAGGGATGTCCTTCCACCCCATGCAGAGATCAGGGAGATTGACGATTATAAGGCACTCCGGACTCTGCCTGATTCTGCAGTCATACTCTCGACAGGTGATCCGATGATATCAGGGCTTGGATATCTTGGCGGGGAGATTATCCCCGGAATATCGTCCGTCCAGCTGGGAGCTGCAAAAACCGGGGTGACGCTGACAAACCTCTTTCTCATCACCGCCCATGGCAGGGATCATGATCAGGCTGTAGCTGATTGTTGTGAGATGATTGCTGCGAGAAGGAAGGTATGTATCATCGCTGACCCTGCTTTTCCGGTCAGGACATTAGGACAGAAACTGACTGAAGTTGACCCAAAAGCAGAGATCATCATCTGTGAAAACCTGGGATACCCGGATGAACAAATAACAAAAGGAACGGCAAGGAACCCTCCGGCAGTTCAGGGAGGAATGTTCATTTTATTTGTAATAAACCATGGAAAATCCTGATAGTTTTTGGATATAAATTATTTGGAAAAGGGGATTGGTCTCTGCTCCCTTGGGGCAGTCAACCAGTGATATCGGGTATCACAGAGACCAATGGGGTCTTCATCGAACATTCTCCTCCTACAAGATCCTCATGAATTAGATACACACATTTGATGGGGGGTGTGAAATGAGGCATTTCACATGTATGCGTCAGGTGTTATTCGGATGGGGGGTGTCTCATGCAGGTTCTCTTGCAGAGAGGTAATTATAGATTATCGTTGAGATATATTAAATTTAGCCCTCATGTTCAGAGAGATTGAGGTTTTAGTTTAAATTTAGAATTATTTAATTAGGCAACCGATTTTAGAATCAAATTCGTTTTTATTGAACATAAAAACACAAATTTTAAAATATATCACATGCCTATTAGCATATGTGAAAACGACTACCCGTGTCAAAAAGATCAACGGGCATGAATACCTGTATGAAATAACCTATTACTACGACAAGGAGACCCGGAGAACCAGGCAAAAGAGCAGATACCTGGGAAAAAATGTCGACGGGGAACCGGTCAGGGTCAGGGAGAAAGCAAAAAATCCAGAACGGGTGTACTCATATGGAGAATTTATCCCCTACCTTCAGGCGGTAAAGAGCCTGCATATCCAGGAGATTTTGGGAGCCCATCTGACTGACCATGAAGTGCGGCTCTTTCTCACCCTTCTCTATGCCGGCATCCATCACCCTGATGCCCTCCACTCCCCTGCCTCATGGTATGACGGAACGGTCCTCCCCCGAATCTTTTCAGGCCTGAAAATTACCACCCAGAGCATCTCCCGGCTGCTAAAAAAACTGGGTGAAGGCTCCATTCATCTCAGTATCTGCCGCTCATTATCCCAGATTCCTGAAAGCGGGAATATGCGGATCAGCACAATAAACATCCCCATGGTCCAGCAGACCTCATGGCATACCGGGGTATCCCATCACGGAATGGAACCGATTGCTCTGTTTTATGATAATATCGCCAATATCCCGGTAGGATATCTTTCATCAGCCCAATATCTCATCACATCAGACCTGGTAAAAGCAATCAATGCAGGAATGCACCTATTCTCCGGGAAAAAGGGAGTCATCATATCAGGAAAGAGTTTTGCATCGTCAATGAACCTGTATGGAGCACTATACAGTGAGATCCCGGTCATATTTCCTCTTGATCCGGATCATGATCTCATAAAAGAAGAGATTAAGAAATACCGGGCTGACCTGATGCATCCGAAAAATCTCAAGATCTTCCGGGGTGAAACCCTGTTTGTTATACCGGTCAATATCTCCCTTGAAACGGTTCAGATAAAGGGGTACATCATCTACAGTCCACGAAAAGAAGAGGAGATACGGGAACGTTTTGGTGAAGATATCGAACTCATTGTTGAAAACCTGAATGAGAAACCAATTTATAAATGGGTCAATCCTGCCGAGGCAGTTGCTGATGTTGCCGGCATCTATGAACCCTTCCTCCAGTGGCGTGTCCAGAATAACCGGATTCTGGTGGATGTCAAGAGAAAGACCCTGGGAAAATATTTAAAAAATTGCGGTATTTCTGTGATTATTACCGGAGATCCGGAATACCAGTGGGACACCTGCCTTGAGTGGCTGGAAGAGCGTGCCGAAGCAGAGAGGTTCCTTTCGACATATATCAGAAATTTCCAGGTCTTCCCCCTCTCTGTAGACAGTGACACGATGAGAAGCGGTGCATTCCTCGTCGCATTCCTGGCTCATGTGGTGAACCGGTGGGTACATGAACAATATGCTAAGTCAGGACTTCTCTCAATTTACACCGCTGAAAAAATTTATCTTGAACTCATGAAGATACGCCTCATAGGCCTTGGTAATGATCGGGTTCTGGTAACCGGGCTGAATTCACGGCAGAAAGAGATTCTTGATACATTAAAGTGGAACACTGAAATATAATCAGACAGCCACATTCTAAATAGGCAATATTTTTCCAGGTGCATTTCACATTGAACTTTTAGGCAGGCAATCCCGCCCGGGCATAAACGAATTATGAGGTCCGGCTTTCATTGTCAGGAAACCGGATCAGAACTCCATCTTTCATCAAAAGACCTTCGTCTACCATCTGTTCAAGGATCCTATTTGTCCGTTCCTTCTCACTCTGAATCTTCTGATGGACGAGGTCACACAACAAAGGACCCTCAGCCAATAATACTTTCAGGATCCTGCCCCTGATCTCCCGATCACTCCCGGAGAACTTTGATTGCACCGCATAATGTCTGCTCCGGCGGTTCGGATTATCTATTACACCCGCAAGAAATGTCCCATAGTCCATGATGCTGTAATACCATTCACGAGGATGAGTGTGGTCAAGGATCCGGGTAAGCACCGGATATATCTCCGTATCAGATACCCCCACCCGGTCCTGAAAAAAATGGTGAATGCATACCCGGCGGACGTTGGTTTCAATGAATACTACCGGGCGGTCATAAGTGAACACAACGATTGATCCTGCAGTTGCGGCGCCTATGCCAGGGAGAGTCTGTAATATGGCAGGATCATCCGGGACGATACCTCCCCACCGGGACATTATCTCCTGCGCAATCTGAAGGAGGTATTTTGCCCGCCGGTTATAGCCAAGACCCTGCCATGCCCGCAGGACACCCTCAAGTGATGCCTGAGCAAGAGTCTCAAAATCTGGGAAAATCCGGATGAATTCATCAAACTTTTTCAGGACCCGGGGGACCTGGGTCTGCTGCAGCATGATC
>NZ_JAIWNS010000161.1 GCF_020216685.1 Methanospirillum hungatei
TATCCACATTACCAGTATTCCTATGTCAGAACCGATACTGCTCTCAAAGCATTCGTCGGGTCTCCATTAAAACGGCCTCTTACGTTGCTCGCTGAAGGTTATATACTTTCGCATTGCCCTTCTCGAACAATCATTCCCCGGCCGCTTGCTCCTGATGATTCAGGAAGCATGTGGGATAACAATGTTGTATTCATGAGTATTTGTAGTTGTCGAAATGAATCTGATGATGATATCAGGCGTCAGAAACTAATACAACCGTGTCACTATACTAAAAATTCTCAAAAAAGACCAACAAAGAAGGTATGGCGGTGTGTTGATGCGAGGAGTAGCAGACATGAATACTAACATATCAGCTTGGTGTAGATTACACCATACCTCTCTTTGTGGTATTACATACTCCTTTTGTATCAGTGAACGTATAAGGTTTCTTATTCGTAATTGAAAATTAATAGACAGATTTTGGAGAAATAAAGCATCGGAGTAATATTTAAACATTTTTGGTTTAAACAAAACCCCGTTTTCTTGCAAAACGAAGGATCAGAATTGGAAATAATCCATTTAACCTTATTTTTCTTTTAAACCGGCTGCATTTCTATGATATTTCCCGAGCTCACTCTGTAGTAGCATCGGTCCTGAAAAAACCGGTCCGTCTTTACAAACGCATACACCATCCGGGTCGATACAACATGACCCGCATAATCCAACCCCGCATTTCATATACCGATGCATGCTGAACTGTGATTTTCCAATGGCATTTCGGTTTTCAAGAACAGATAACACAGAACGCATCATCGGATCCGGACCACAGACTACAATGGTCTCATATTCATCAAGATCGATTTCATCAAGCAACCCAGCAACATATCCATGAAAACCGGCAGATCCATCATCGGTTGCAACCCGGACTTCACATGCAGATGAAAGAATACTCTGGAAGATCAGTTCATCAGCAGTTCGGGCACCAAGAAGGAATGTAACATCAGGATATTCAAGCCCAATCCGAAGAAGCGGTGCTGTCCCGACTCCTCCGGCAATTGCAAGAATTCTCCCCTGAAGGGCAAATCCATTTCCAAATGGCCCCCTTATCCCTATTTTGTCTCCTGGTTTCATGGATACCAACGCTGCTGTAGCCTCACCTACGCGCTGAACAGTAACTGCATTCGGGTATGACAAAGCCATCGGAATCTCATCGGTGCCCACAACCCAGACCATAACAAACTGACCGGGTTTAGCAGAGAATACATGATCGAAAAAGATAGTACTGACTCCAGGACTCTCCTGTGCCACACGGGTGATTGTCACGGGGACCGGAAGGCCGTCACTCATGGGCGCACCCCACAATTTCTTGTGAAGAAATACCGTCAGGAGCATATAATTCCTCACTGATATGCCTGAAAATTTCAGGATCCTGAACAACAGCACTTCCAATCTCAACACCGACTGCACCGGCCATCATCATCTCAATGACATCCTCAGCGCAGGAAACACCACCACACCCGATAATCGGAATAGAACAGGCCTCATAAAGCTCATACACACAACGGACAGCAATGGGAAAAATTGCTTTTCCGGAGAGGCCCCCATATTTATTCCCAAGAACCGGTCTTTTAAGACCCGTAGAGATCCGCATCGCGCGAACGGTATTGATGGCCACAATTGCATCAGCTCCCCCTTCTTCTGCCGCCCTGCCAATAGTTGTAATATCAGTTACATTTGGTGTTAATTTGACCCAGACTGGCTTTTTCCATTCCTTTACTGCTTCAGTGCATGCTTTTACCACATCTGGGTTAGTCCCAATCTGTGCACCAAATCCGGCAGCATGCGGGCAACTCACATTCAGTTCAAACGCCTCTGCCTTCTCTGCAAACCAACCGGCCACCTCATGAAATTCCTCAGGATTACCGCCAAATATACTCACAATGACAGGCTCACCATCAAATGAAGAGAGTTCCTGCACAAATTCTCTGGAGGGATTTGGAAGACCCATTGCATTCATGATCCCGTCTTCCAGAACGACAACACATGGCCCCGCATGCCCATACCGCGGCTCCGGACCAATTGATTTCGTCACAACTGCTCCTGCCCCCTGGCGTAACATCCTGCGAAGAGAGGAAGCACAGGTCCCTAGTACACCAGCTGCAAGAACCAGGTGATTTCTGACAGGTACACCTGCGAGCTTTACAGGTCCCTGACTCAGTCTAATCATGATGAGAGAGATGGGGATGATGGTAATTATCTATTCTTCGTTCCTACGAGTATGGGATGACCAGCCTTGCAGTATTCGGTACCGGGCGAATTGGAGGCGGAGTTGCTGCCCGAGCCGTATCCAGTGGCCTTATTAATCATCTTGTTTTGTATGATTGTAATCAGGCACTCCTCGAGGCGCAACGACTTGACATCGAACATATGCGATGTCCGGTGACAATTTCTATAAAGCCGGAAGACATTGCCGCATGTGATATCGTTCTTTATGCTGCCGGCCTTCCAAGAAATCAGAATATCAAAACAAGAGCTGCATTGCTGGATTGTAATGTTCCGGTTGCATCAGAACTGGCAACACTCATTCGAGACTATAAAGGGATAATAATCGTCGTAACCAATCCGGCAGACATTCTGACATACTATCTCTGGAAGTCCCTTGGAATTTCGAAAAACCGCATCATAGGATTTGGAGGCCAGTTGGACAGCGCACGATTTCAATACGAACTTGCACTTCGATCCATCAGAGATGACGGGGTAATCCTTGGTGAACACGGAGAACATCAGGTTCCAATATTCAGTAAAACCGGACTTGATGTAGATATTCCCACAAGAGATGACATTTTAGTAACGCTCCGGAATGCAAGTATGGAGATCATAAAAGGAAAAGGCGCGACTGAATATGCCCCGGTGTATCACATATGGCATCTTATTGAATCAATAATTACCGATGCAAGAACTAGCCTCATATGCTCTGCCATTCTAGAGGGAGAATATGGTGTTGCCGGTTGTTCTCTGGGAGTTCCGGTACTAATCGGAAGAGAGGGCATTCTTTCAATAGAAGAGTGGGATCTCGATCTCTGGGAAAGAGACCATTTTCAGGATGCAGCCACATTTGTATCAGATCTTTGCAGGAGGATAGCAAGTGACTCCTGATTCTCAGCAATTGATATCTCCGGGTGAACAACAATCGACGGTGGAAAAGGATCAGGATAAGAGGATGTTACTCAGTATATGCCAGGTTGAATACTCAACCGCAGCAGACGGACCCCTCATACATATATTCGGGCGTACTGAAACAGGGGATCTCAAAGAGATACAGGTTACCGGATTTTTTCCATACTTTTACATCCTCGCATCACAGGTTGCCAGAAATCATCCGGACCAGGTTATTAAGATTGATCCTACCCCATACACATCAATCCATGGTGAAGAATTACGCAGACTTTACACCCGGAGACCAACCGATGTCAGGGAGGTAAGAGGAAATTACACCCATTATGAAGCAGATATTCCCTTTGCTACCCGTTATCTTATTGATGCAGGAATTACCGGAGGAATATCTGTCCCGGCCGGAGCATCCGTCGTTCCATATACCTACGTAAAACCGGCGGAAGTCCATGCACCTACCAGATACTGCCTCCTTGATATCGAATGTGAAGACGATAAAGGAGGTCTTCCAAACCCTGATCGTGATCGCATCATATGCATTACTGCCTGGGACTCATTTTCCGGTACCTACACAACATTTCTTCTCCAGAATTCTAAAAAATCAATCAATATGGAGAATCTCTGTAGAAACACGCTACCGAACGGATGTTTTTGTACTGATATTCATACCATCAGAGTTTTCGATGATGAAAAGTCGCTTCTCACAGGTTTTTCCTCATACATCAGAGAAAACAACCCGGATATCCTTTCAGGTTGGAACTTCACCGATTTCGATCTTCCTTATATCTTTGGCAGAATCCGTGCTCTGAATCTCCCCCCTGACAGCCTTGCCCGGTTACCTGGCATGAGTGAGCGTTCAGGAGTCAGAGGAAGGGTAGATTTTGACCTGCTTGCCGGATATAAAAAGATGCAGTCATCAAAACTGGACTCATATCGTCTGGATGCAGTCGGAGAGCGTGAAGTTGGTGATGTCAAGGCATTCCATTACCAGCCAGGCATGACAGCCCGGATGTGGAATGAAGCTCCACATGAACTTGTCGAATATAACTTCAAAGATGTCGAGCTTTGTGTTAAAATTAACCAGAAGAATAACATAATTGAGTTTTACCAGGAGATTGCCCGCTATGTCGGATGTCCTCTTGACCGGACATTAAATTCCTCAAATGTCATCGACATCTATATTCTCCGTAAGGCACATGGAAAATTCATCCTGCCATCAAAAGGCTATAGCCCGGGAGATGAATTCGAAGGTGCTACGGTTTTTGAACCAAGTTCAGGTATACGGGAGAACGTGGTGGTCCTTGATCTGAAATCCCTGTACCCGATGGCAATGATGACCATCAATGCTTCGCCTGAGACAAAAGATCCAAATGGTGATCTCACCGCACCAAACGGAATTAAATTCCGTTCAAAGCCTGATGGCCTTACCCGCAGTATCATCAGTGAACTTCTGCAGGAACGGGATCTGAAAAAGAACAAAAGGAATGAATACCCCTTTGGCTCCCAGGAATACCAGCTTTATGACATGCAGCAGAATGTCATCAAGGTCATCATGAATACATATTATGGAGTGAGCGGATATTCACGATTCAGGCTCTATGATCGGGAGATTGGGTCTGCAGTCACTTCAGTAGGCAGGGCGATCATCGAGCATACCCGGAACACTATTGAAAATATGGGATATAGTGTCATATATGGCGATACCGACTCCTGTATGATTCAGATACCGGCTACATCTCTTGAAGAGACGATCACCAAAGCAAGAGAGATTGAAGCAGTGTTAAATGAGAGTTACAATACCTTTGCCAAGGAAGTTCTGCATGCAGAAAAGCATTATTTCTCGATAAAATTTGAAAAAGTCTATCGCAGATTCTTCCAGGGAGGAAAGAAGAAGCGATATGCAGGCAACCTCATCTGGAAAGAAGGAAAGTCTGTTGATGAGACAGATATGGTCGGATTTGAAGCAAAACGATCAGACTCCCCGCTCCTCACCAGAAAAGTCATGAAAGAGGTCATGAATAAGATATTACAAGGTGCGGACTTACCAGAGATAAAAAAATACCTTGGAGATGTCATCAAAACGTACCGTTCCGGAGGGTATTCACTTGATGAGATCGGAATCCCTGGAGGGCTTGGTAAAGAACTGAAAGATTATGGAACGGACGATGCACATGTCCGGGGTGCTACGTATTCGAATACTCATCTGGGAACCAACTTTGGCAAGGGGAGTAAACCAAAGAGGATTTATATTAAATCCGTGAACGGAGGCTATCCAAAGACTGATGTCCTCTGTTTTGAATACGGCGATCAGGTTCCTGATGCATTTGTCCCAGATCTTGAACTAATGCTGGAGAAGACCATCAAATCACCAATATCCCGGATTCTTGAACCAATAGGATGGAGCTGGTCAGACGTGGATCCAACCCGGACCACCCTTTCTGATTTTTTTTAGGAGGACTATGCAGGAATACCAGGATGGAGAGGAGATACGGTTTAACATTCCCCGTATTGTCATCGCAGGAATCCAGAGCGGTTGCGGAAAGACGACAATTACCCGTGGCCTGATGGCAGCATTGAAAAAACGCGGACTTGTTGTACAACCATATAAAATCGGACCTGATTTTATCGATCCCAGTCATCATACCCGAATCTGTGGCAGAGTTTCGAGAAATCTGGATGTCGTAATGGCCGGGGAGGACGGAGTGGTAGAATCTTTCTACTCCGGATGCGCAGGTGCAGATATCGCCGTCATAGAAGGAGTCATGGGGATGTATGACGGACTTGACTCTACATTCGGAAGTACTGCGCATATCGCAAAGATCCTCAAAGCCCCGCTCCTCCTGGTAATCCCAGTGCATGGTATGGCTCATAGTGTCCATGCCATTGCATCCGGCTTTCAGAATTACGAACCGGATTCACCACTTGCAGGAGTCATTCTCAATAAGGTCGGAAGTCCCCGTCATGCTGAACTGCTCAAAGCCGGAGCAAAGATTCCACAATTCGGGTTTGTCCCCAAGGATCCTTCATTCCATACAAAGAGCCGTCACCTGGGCCTGGTGATGGGTGATGAAACTACAACTGAGGAACCAGTATCCAACATTGAGGATTCCTGTAATATTCCTGAGATCATCGCACTTGCATCCTCTGCTCCCCCGCTTACCACTCAGGCGAAAGAGCAGGATACACCGGCCTGTCTGGTACGAATTGGAGTTGCCCGGGATCCTGCGTTTTGTTTCTATTATCAGCATAACCTGGAATTACTTGAGCGTTCGGGTGCAAATCTTACTTATTTCAGCCCGATGCAGGATCATCTGCCTGATGTGGATGCTCTCTATTTAGGTGGAGGATATCCGGAGCTTCATGCAGATCTGCTGGAAACCGGTCCGGCTCGTGAAGAAATTCGTGCAGCCTGTGACGACGGACTTCCCGTCTATGGAGAGTGTGGGGGGCTCTTGTACCTCACTGAAGGACTTGCCGGAGAGCGAACATATCGCTGGACCGGAGTACTTCCTGCCGAGGCTGAGATGGCACAGCGATTTCAGGCTTTAGGGTATAGTGAAGGAGAAATGACAGGTGGCACATCACTTACACCAGAGGGAATTGAGATACGGGGACATGAGTTTCATTACTCATTTGTCACTCCGGACAGAGATGCACAGTATGCCATCCGTCTGACCAGGGGAAAAGGAATCCAGAATGGGCGTGATGGGATGTATGTTCATGAAACAGTCGGTTGCTATACCCATGGCTGGTTCTCAAAGCGGTTTTCAGATACAATAATACAGGCGGCATTGACCTGGAAAAAAAGGTAGGGATCAGCTCTGCATAACCTGTCTGAACCGTTGTCCGAATGAAGGGAAGAAATCCTTTTTTCTGGACATAACCCCTTCAAGAATTACCGGCTGATGATGATATCCGAGTTTTGTTAAGAGACCATAGTCACCTGCAGCAAAAAGGAAACTTCTCTGGCCGATGACATCCGTAACCAGGACAATGCTGATATCATACCCGTGGCTGGTCTGGTAGAGAGTAAGGGCATTCTGAATGTTTTCTGCGTTCGAATCAGCAAATTCACGAGAGCCGGTCATAATCTGTGCAATAGACACTGTCCGATCCTGAAGAGTGAAATCCTTGATATCTCTGACAATGAGTTCTTCAATTGGAACACCATCAAGGTTCATTCCCTTGTTGATGAGTTCAGTCCCTAACTCTTCAGGATCTATATTGGCAATCCCTGAAAGATACGCAACTGCTTCCCGGTCACGGTCGGTCGTTGTGGACATCTTCAAGACAAGAGTGTCAGAGAGGATACCGGCAAGGAGCATGGTTGCAATGCCTTTGTCCGGGACTACCTGTTCTTCCCGGTACCTCATGGTGATTATCGTTGAGGTCGACCCCACCGGTTCATTCCTGAACCTGATAGGCTGAAGGGTTGCAATCGTTCCAAGCCGGTGATGATCAATTATCTCAATGATCTCTGCAGTCTCAATACCTTCAACCGCCTGGGTATACTCATTGTGATCAACCAGGATAACCGATTTATGAACATCTTCAAGAAATGAATTTCTGGAGAGCATACCAATAAAATGTCCATCTTCATCAGTGACGCAGGCAGTACGATATGGTGAGTTCGAGACTATCTGAGCAGCGGTTGAGAGGAGATCATCTTTGTGAAGAGTTTCTGCATCAGTTGCCATGATGGTCTCAACCGGTCCGGAGAGATGGAGCAGCCTTCCCACACTGAACGCATCCAGAGATGTTTTCAGAAGAGATACCCCCATATTTTTTGCACTCTCCCTGACCCGTTCTCCTAAGTGTGCACCTTCTGCGATGATGAGTGCACAAATCCCCTCTGCTACAAGCGCAATCTGGGATGGTTCATTATCACCTATGATGGCAACATCATGAGGACCGAGTCTGGCAAGAGAGATATGAAGTGCATCGATAACAATAGAGGCATTTCCATGTATCTCGTCATGTGCTGCATGAACAATCTCAGCCTTGAGGATTCTTGCAAGTGCTTTAAGAGTAATAGGGCCGACTTTTAATGGAAGGCTTGCATGAGGACTGACATATGCTCGCGCCAGACCATGTTCACTTACCAGGCCTAAAAACCGGTTTTCATCATCAACTATCGGAATGTTCCTGATATCATAATCATCCATGAGCAATGCAACATCGATTGCCGGAATATTCATGGGCGCTTTTTGTGTATACAAAAACGGAATATCCCCAACTGATGGCTCAACATTTTCAATCAGAACCGGGGGCTCAACTCCTGCAATATCAAGGGCATATTGAGTTTCAGCATTCAGGTCACCGCATCGTGCAGCTACATATGTGCCTGAATGAATATGATTGAGCAATGACGCATACGCTACTGAACTGGCAATGCTGTCCGTATCCGGTTGCCGATGGCCGATAATATACGTAGGGCTCATAAGATATATGTAGAGAGATGCGTGTTAACGTTAGATATCAATTACCGATCATTTAAATTGCCCTGAATGAATATTCCTTACAAGGCAGAATCATGAACCTGAATGAAGAGATTGATATTACCAGGGCCACAGGAGTCATTCAGAACCTAATCGGATATATTGGTGCCATAGCCCTTTTGATTGGCGGGATTGCGATGTATGTTGATCTTCCCATCATCGGGAGAGTGACGTGCCTCTATTGCCCGACACCATCAGGATACCTGTACATCGTTCTTGCGATTGCAGCAGCCATTCTCATATATGCTGAAAAAATAAACTTCTTATACCTGACCGGCGGGCTTGCTTTTCTTCTTTTAGCATATGATGCATATTCTGCAACAACCATCGGATATGCAGTCCAAATGCTCCTCTCAGGAGGTCTTGCTCCCTCAATGGGCGGACAGATGGACCCGGTAATGTCCCAGATGATGCAGAATACCGAACTCTCTATTCCAATGGGATGGATTATCATCGGCCTTGGAGCACTGCTCATGGTCATGACTCCCCAGATAGAAGCAAAAGGGGATGAAAAAACTTCCATAAATCCACGTGAGGCAAATCTTCAGGAACGAATACAGGAACTTGATAAAATCGTGAAGATGTATAAGGATGGAGATATTTCAAAGCAGGAGTTCAGTCATCTGAAAGAAGAGATATTGGGAGCTACAAAAGAGAAATGAGAACCTGCACCAAATTCTCCTTATTTTAAATAACCTCACGGTACTTCTCCACCTGAATCTAGCCTGGATATATATATATGGTTGCTCTTTCCAAAAGAGAGACAGGTAAGCCATTTGAGTGATCGAATGGAAATATATACGATCAGACTCCAGCATTTCAGGCCATTCTCTCATTGAATAGTATACAAAAATTTCTCCTAATTTACTCGAATCATGAAAAATATTATTATCAAAGGTGCCAGGGAACATAACCTGAAAAACATCTCTGTCACTATCCCCCGTGACCAGTTTATCGTCATCACCGGATTATCCGGTTCAGGAAAATCAACCCTCGCCTTTGACACCCTCTATGCAGAAGGACAACGGCGGTATGTTGAATCTCTCTCTTCATATGCACGCCAGTTCCTTGGCCTTATGAATAAGCCGGATGTGGATGCAATTGAAGGATTGTCACCGGCCATATCCATTGAACAGAAATCAACCTCGAAAAACCCCCGGTCAACGGTCGGGACGGTTACCGAGATCTATGACTATCTGCGGCTTCTTTATGCACGAATCGGTATCCCCTATTGTCCGGAACATAACCTTCCGATCATGGGACAGTCACCTGAGCGGATTGCCGAACGGATTGAAGAGGAATGCACCGGGCAGATAACCATCCTTGCACCGCTCATCAGGAAAAAAAAGGGAACATATCAGCAGCTCTTCAAGGATCTGAACAAGGAAGGGTTTGCACGGGTAAGGGTCAATGGAGAGATATACCGGACGGATGATGAGATTACCCTGGAGCGGTACAAGATGCATGACATCGATCTCGTTATCGATCGGCTTGATGTATCAGATCACTCACGTCTTGTTGAGGCATGTGAACAGGCAGCTGCCAGATCCGAGGGACTTATCATCATCACCTGTGAAGACGGGGAAGATCGAACATATTCATCCAAAATGGCCTGTCCGATCTGTGGCATCACCTTTGAAGAACTCCAGCCACGGATGTTCTCCTTTAACAGCCCATTTGGTGCCTGTCCGGACTGTAAGGGACTTGGGATCAGAATGGACTTTGATCCTGATCTCATTATTCCTGAAAAAGAAAAGTCCATTGCCGAAGGTGCAATCGCAACCTACCGGAATTTCCTTGATGGATACCGGTCACAATTTGTCGGAGCCGTTGCGAAACATTTTGGTTTTACGGTCAATACTCCCATTAAAGATCTGACCGAAAAACAATTCAATGCCCTGATGTACGGTTCCAATGAAAAGATCTCATTTCATATGAGTTATAAGCAGGGTGAAGGAGAATGGTCGCATAAAGGAACCTGGGAAGGACTGCTCCCCCAGGCAGAACGCCTGTACAGTCAGACCAATTCAGAATACCGGAAACGTGAACTTGAAAAGTTCATGAGAATTACACCCTGTCAGACGTGCAAGGGAAAAAGACTGAAGGAGAAAATTCTCGCGGTCAGAATAAAAGAGAAATCCATCATCGACCTGACCGATCTCTCGATTACTGCAAGTATTGAATTCTTCAACAACCTGAACCTGTCAGAGAAAGAGACTGAGATTGCCAGGCAGATACTAAAAGAGATCCTTTCCAGACTCACCTTCCTCGAACGGGTTGGTCTTGGATACCTGACTCTTTCCCGTAGTGCAGGCACACTCTCTGGTGGTGAAGCTCAGCGGATCCGTCTTGCAACCCAGATTGGTGCCAACCTTATGGGAGTGCTCTATGTCCTTGATGAACCATCCATCGGACTGCACCAGCGGGATAATAACCGACTCATCGACACCCTTCGGCAACTCCGCGATCTTGGAAACACCCTGATTGTTGTCGAACATGATGAAGACACTATACGGGCGGCAGACTGGGTTATCGATATGGGCCCCGGAGCCGGCCTTAATGGTGGTGAGATCATCGCCGAAGGGACACCTCATGAGATAGAACAGAATGAGCGGTCCCTTACCGGTGCATACCTCTCCGGACGGATGCAGATCGAAATCCCGGAGAAGAGGAGGACTCATGATCGATATATATCCATCACCGGGTGTCAGGAAAATAACCTGAAGAACATTACCGCCCGAATACCGATGGGTACCTTAACCCTCATCACCGGTGTGTCCGGATCAGGGAAATCATCTCTTATTTATGATACCCTCTATCCTGCCTTACAAAAGATGGTCTATCATTCCAGAGTAGAAGCAGGAAAACATACATCTGTCACCTGTGATGAACCCATCGACAAGGTTATTGTCATTGACCAGTCACCCATTGGCAGAACTCCCCGGTCTAATCCGGCTACCTATACAAAGGTCTTTGATGAGATTCGGAATATCTTCGCAGAAACAAAAGAAGCAAAGATGAGGGGATACAAATCCGGACGATTCTCATTTAATGTCAAGGGAGGCAGGTGTGAGGCATGTCAGGGAGATGGGCTTATCAAAATCGAGATGAACTTTCTTCCTGATGTCTATATTGAATGTGAAGAGTGTAAAGGGACCAGGTATAACCGGGAGACCCTTGAAGTCAAATATAAAGACAAATCCATTGCTGACGTCCTGGCGATGAGTGTGGATGAGGCAATCGAGCTCTTCTCAGCCATCCCGAAGATCAGGAATAAATTACAGACTCTTGTAGATGTAGGTCTTGGAT
>NZ_JAIWNS010000162.1 GCF_020216685.1 Methanospirillum hungatei
TCCATATATGCTTATGAGTTCAGAGGATGCGTCCCCATCCGGACAGGAGGCTCTCAAAAATCTGGGTGTATCTTCTGCCGTATTTCTTCCGGTCTCGACGGGAGATGAGCGATGGGGATATCTGGCCCTTTTCTACACCGAATCAAAAAAGTATCTTGCTCAACCCGAACTTTATGCCTATACCATGCTGACTGAGCTTGCAGGAGCAGCCAGGTACCGGGCATACATGGAGGATTATTTCAAAAACCCGGTTGAAAAGTCACTTGTCGGTGTGTTTCTCATCAGAAATAATCGGTTTCTCTATATCAATCCACGTTTCTCAACGATATTCGGGTATTCACGGGCTGAAATTATCAGATCGAAATCTCTCCCTGGTCTTTTTGAGATGCCTGATGCAGAAAAGGTCAGGGAAACCCTCGACCAGATCATGTCCGGATGGAGAGAGAATGCCCATCTTGAAGTAACTGCTCTTACCAGGGACGGTTCACGGGTTCAGATTGAGCTCTATGTGACCATGTTCAGATGTAATGGATCCCTCTGTCTTATCGGAAACTGCCTTGATATAACCCAGAGAAAAGAGGCTGAAGAGAAGGTCCGGGCACAGGAAGACCTTCTAAAGCAGAATATGATGAGTTCACTGCAAGAGAAAGAAACCCTCCTTCGGGAGATTCATCACCGGGTGAAGAATAATATGCAGATTATTGCAAGTCTGCTTCGTCTGACTGACTTTCAGAGTGGCAACCCGGAGGTTCACGATGTCATCCGTGACTGCAGGAACCGGATCTTCTCCATGGCCTCCATTCATGAGAAACTCTACCAGACTGATGATCTTGCACAGGTCCCGCTCGGAAGTTATATCCGGGACATCGGAAACCGAATCATCCTTGAGTTTGAGATGGAGGAGGGGCGGATTCTCTATCATGTCGATGAAGATTCGCCGGTTTTTGTTGATATCAGCACCGGGATACCGATTGGTCTTATGATGAATGAACTGATAACAAATAGCATCAAGCATGCATTCACAGATACCGGGAATGGAATAATTGAGGTTTGGGTTGGAACCGAAGGAGAGGCCGGGGTCGTCAGATATCATGATACCGGTCGTGGTCTTCCAGAGGGGTTTGATCCTGACAATCAGACAACGCTGGGAATTGAACTTATCAGGAACCTGACCGTACAGATCCAGGGAACGGTCCACTTTGAGTCTGGTTCTGGAATGACCTGTACGCTGACATTCCCGCTCAGAAAGACACCCGTCCCTGAAACCATCATCGGAGAGGGAATATGACATCCGGTCATCAGATTTTAATCGTCGAGGATGAGATGGTCATCTCCATGGAACTTGCACAGACCCTGAAGCGACTTGGGTATGGAATTGCAGGTCAGGTGACCAGGGGAGAGGACGCTATTCAGAAGGCTGGCATGGTCCGCCCTGACCTCGTCCTTATGGATATCATGCTGCAGGGAGAGATAGACGGAATAGAGGCGGCAGACCGGATCCATGATCTCTATGACATTCCGGTGGTGTTCCTCACCGCTCATTCTGATGAGGCAACATTGCAGCGGGCAATCGCTGTTCAGCCATCAGGGTATCTGATCAAACCCTTCAGGGACCGGGAACTGTATTCAACCATCGAGCTCTCGCTGCATAAACACGATCTCCGCAGACGGCTTATGCCACATCTCTCCCCGCCTCTTGAACCTGCCGTGCCTGGTGATGTACCCTGCCTCTTTCTCACTCCTGACTGGATGATCTCCGGGGGGAATACAAAAGCCTGGGAGCTCCTTGGAGTATCCCCTGATTCATGTATCAGAACACGGTTTGATACGCTCATCTCCCTGAATCCGTCACTTCAGGTTACCATGCCTGATAATATATACCTCAAAAAAGGTGATGGAACCCGCATCCCGGTCCTGCTCAGCCTTGGAGCCATCACCGAAGCAGGAGGGTCAATATCCGGGTATGTGATAGCCCTGACCAGGAGGGATACTCCTGCCTGATGAATACACGATAGTTACCGTGGACGAATGTAAGGTAGATGAGGTCCGTGCCCTTTTTCATGCAGGTGACTGGTGGGAAGATGAATGGGATGATTCCATCCTCTGTGACATTGTCAGATCCAGTTATGCATTTGTCGCCGCAATCGGTCCTGATAACCGGTGGATCGGGATGGGCAGGATCATATCTGACGGGGTTTCAGATGCATACCTGCAGGATATTGTGGTCCTTCCTGAATGGCGGGATAAAGGGGTAGGAACGGCGATTGTAAAGAAACTCATGTCTATATGCATGCATGCCGGCATCGGATGGATTGGGATTATCGCAGCCCCGGAGACTGAATACTTTTACCGCCGGTTCGGATTTGCGAAGATGAACGGGTATACGCCGATGAGATATGAGGGGCCTAATCCTGCCAGGGATTAATCCATCCTGTTTTCTCTGAACATGGCTGATGTAAAACGCCCGCTTATCACCGATGAAGGAATCCAGGTTTCTGCAGTATGTCCGGTCATCATCTCTGCCAGCAGGGCAACGGATCTTCCTGCATATTACGCTGACTGGTTCATCCACCGGCTCAGGAGAGGGTATGTCCGGTGGGTTAACAGCTATAATCCCCATCTTCCGTACTACGTATCATTTGAAGATACCAGGGCGATTGTATTCTGGAGTAGAAATCCATTGCCCCTGTTCCCGCATTTTGATGAGCTGGACCGCCGTGGTTTTGTCTATTACTTCCAGGTTACCCTCACCGATTACGGACCTGAAGGTCTTGAACCCGGAGTTCCCCCCTTGGAAGAGCGTATCTCCACATTTATCAGGTTGTCTGAACGGGTTGGCAGGGACCGGGTGATATGGCGGTTTGACCCGGTGCTTCTTACCTCCTCCCTTGACATGAATACTCTCCTTTCCCGGATTGCATACATCGGTGAGCTGATTGCACCGTATACCAAAAAATTCGTCTTCAGTTTTGTGGATACCACGTATTCAAAAGTGAAAAAGCAGGCCGGGATCTGGCATTTCAGAAGTCCTGATCCCGATGAGAAAGAAATATTTATTAAAGGGATTATCGATATGAACCGGTCCTGGGGTATTACGCTTGCATCCTGTGCTGATGATGCCGGGTATGGTCCGGAGATTGAGCAGAACAGATGTGTTGATGATGTCCTGCTCCGAATGATTGGTCAGCATGATGCAGCCCTTCTTCGATACCTTGATACCCATCCGGGCAAGGATCCCGGCCAGCGTCCTGCATGCAAATGTATCAAAAGTAAGGATATCGGGCAGTATGATACCTGTATGCATGGATGTGTGTATTGTTACGCAACCGACCATGCAAAAGCACAGGGAAATTTTGAGAAGCATCGTTCCAGTCCGGAGGCTGATACCATAACCGGTGAAACCTTCGTTCAGCAGAGGAGAATCGATCGGGATATTCAGTCGTATTTACTATGATTAGGCCTACCGAAAACTTGAATGAATTGTCAAGATGCCGGGGAGAAAGTAACATGAATTGCATGTATTGCAAAAATGAGAATCTAAAGAATGACTTAATTACAAAATCGTATGAAAAGGAAGGAGTTGTGACAGTTATTTCTGGAGTCCCCGTCTTGATCTGTGATGCCTGTGGTCAGGAATATCTCGCTTAAAAAAACCGTGAAAACTTTAGACACAATCAGGAATAGAAAAAACCTTCTGGATGTCAGTGCAAATTTTTAGGAAGTTTCATTATGAAATGTGATATATGTGGCGAGGAGATATCCGGCGGGTCTGCATTTACCTGTAATTATTGTGGGGGGGTTTTCTGCCCGAAGCACCGTCTGCCCTTTAATCATGCCTGCAAAAATCTTGCCGAATGGAAAAAATCCGGATTGCCCGGTAAAAAGGGTACCAAAAGAACCAGAATGGTAAAGGCATCTGCTATGGTTCCGTTTTACCAGAAGAAAGAGGTTCTTATTGGCGGGATAATCATTGCAGTCTTTGTTATAATAATTGGGATTATGGTTTTCACTCAATGAATTGAATAAAAAATATTTTAATGATCGGAAAACTATAATCCCAAGGGCTGTTTAAGCAACATCGGTAATTTTTTCTTGTTTATAGGGATGAGTTGGTCATCACATATCAACGTATAGATCATTCATATTGGTGAAACTATTACTAACCCCAGAACCAATGCAGGGGTCAATTTATTTTTCACGAGTAATATAAAGTCAATAATCATAATCAATGCCAGACTCAACGGCATCAGAATGGCGATTTCATTTGTTAGTGTGTAGGGGTAGATATTAATCCCAAACCAGATGATGGATGTAAGAATTATGATTGAAAATAAATATAATACTCCCACAATGTAATGTTTGAGAGTTTTATTGAGAAAACCTCTCTGAAAGACTATTCCCAATCGATATCACATACTCTCTCCCATACGGCCCATCTTCGATCCCTTCTACCAGATCCCAGATCCTGCTCTTCTCCCCGCCCCTGATAAGAGCGATACCCAGAACAACCGCTGCAACCGTATCGGTATCTCCTCCTAATTGTATCGCTTCTTTCAGCAATCTGCAGGGATCATCCCAGTACCTGGTCAGAAGAAAGATTACGACTCCAAGAAATATGCGTGATTCGGTATAGGGAACCCCGTATGGTGCATACTCACCAAGCAGAATCTCCCGATCAGGGATGAGAAGTCCGGCACACGTATCACACCAGGATATCATATCCGGGTTTATGTTCCTGACATCATTACGTATGATCCTCCATAGGTTTGGATATGGGGTAGCCTGATACAATCGTTCATGTGTCAGGAGGGATACCGCAACAGTTGCGGCAATGGCATCCGGATGACCGTGCGTAATAGATGCACAAAGGACTGCAGATTCAATGACCTTTCTTCGGTCAGGGAAAAACCCAAGGGGCGGAGCCCGCATAGCTGCACCATCGGTCTTTCGCTCACTCTTTTCATGGTCAGGGATACTGGTGAGGAATGACGTTGGATCTGGTGAAAGAAGCATCCGGAGCGTCTGTCTTGAATACCCATGCCGTGGATCCCGTGCATATGCGGTGAGAAAGGAATTTGCAAGCTTGAGTGGCGTTATCTCATCTCCGGATGCCATCATTTCTGCTATAGCAAGGGCCTGCTGGGTATCATCGGTGTATCGGGTGGGAGAAAGACCGACCGATGCCAGTTTATTTGTAGCATCCTGAAATGAGAGATTTTCAAACGGAGCTCCGCAGGCATCACCAATGGCGATCCCAAGGAGCATCCGTGCACCGGGAGAATATATATCGGTCAAAAAAATCAGGGGATTTTAGCGCACTTCAGGCACTCGTTGTATCCCTTTTCCTTGATAAGTTTGAGAATCTCCCGGGGATTGCCATGGCACTTAAACTCACCGTTGATCATGACATGCCCTTTATCCACATCAAGGTAATCAAGAATATACCCGGTGTGGGTGATGACAAGACCACTATTCTTCCGGTTTACAAACCGCTGGTTCTTCTGGAGCAGCCGGGCGATGGACTCTCCCATGAGATGAATATTTTCAAGATCCACTCCGCTCTCCGGTTCATCAAGCATGATAAAATGGGGATCCTGGATCATCATCTGTAATATTTCACTTCGCTTGATCTCTCCACCTGAAAATCCAAGGTTGATATCCCTGCCCATGAACTCTTCCATGTTCATCCTTGAAACCGCTTCAGCTACATCCTCCGGCTTTTTATTCGGACTGATGACGTTCAGCATCTTGCCAAGTTTCAGACCGGGGATGGAAGGAGGACGCTGAAACATGATACCCATTCCAAGTCGTGCCCGCTCATGGATTGGCAAATGCGTTACATCTACCCCGTTAAATGTAATGGACCCCTTTGTAATAGTATATGCATCAATACCCATTATGCACATCAGTAATGTTGATTTTCCTGACCCGTTCGGTCCCATCAGAACATGAGTCTCACCTGGTTCGATGTGAAGGGTGATTCCATGCAAAATCTCCTTTCCACCGATCTCTGCATGCAGATCTACTATGTGAAGCATATTGTACTGTACCTTTTTGATTTAATGCGCCTGAATTCCTATTCGGATTGGTTTACAGGATCCGCTTTCCGGCTTCAGCTCCCGGCATGCACTCATACACTTCAGTGATTTTCAGAATGAGAAGAGATTTTGCCGGCAGGTTTGGTTTCTTCTCTTGGATCATTGCTTTCATCTTCGCATGTTCCTCACCACTGGTCTTTACCGTGACGTCAGCTTTTATCTGGAAACATCCCTTTGCGCCGGCACCATATACATATAATGCGGCTTTTGGATTTTCGAGAACATTTGCAAGAGTTTTCTGCATGAAATTATCCCCGACCCAGATCGTTTCATCATCAACTAAAAATACTGAAGCCATGGGTACAACATTCGGAATTCCCGACTTTGATGCGGTTGCAAGAGGAAACACCTTGACCACTTCAAAGGCAGCCTTCATCTCAGGAGTCAGTGCAGTCATGGTACTTGAGTTTCTCTGGTATCATAAAAAGGTTCGGGTTTTATGACTCGCTGTTCATTGCTGCAGGGAAGATAACCCTGACCACCGCACCACCATCATTGGCAAGGGTCATGGTCCCTGATAGTTCCAGCGCAAGGTTTTCAATGATGGTAAATCCGGAGGTTGCGCTTCCGGTTCTGATAATTGACTCTGGAAAGCCCCTGCCGCTGTCCTGAACCTGATAGATATACCAGTCTTCTTCACGCCGAAAAGAGAGCTCAATCCGCCCTGGTTGTCCGGGGGTAAAAGCATGACGTATCGCGTTCAGGATAACTTCACCCGTGATGATTCCAAGAATTGCAGCATGTTTCTCTCCAATGGCATCGTCAATGGCACAGGAGATGACAATCTCGATATCCTGCATCTCTTCGGCGAAATCTTGTGTAATACACCCGATGATAAGCCGGATATATTTACAGAGATGAACCCCGGCTCCCCTTCCTCCGCCCGCTTCGTAGAGCTGCAGGACCGCTTCAAGGAGGATCTTGCCATACCGCATATCATGTTCTGGTTCAGCGGCTATGGACAGGTATTTCTGGCTGAGGACATTTCTGACCATCTGCAGGAGGGTAATATAGGTGTGCCTGACTTCTCTTGATTCAGAACCGGTCACGACTGGTTCAGCATCGTCCCGTGACTCCGGGCTGATGGTCCAGATGATAAGGTCCCGATCACCGCTCTGAATTTCCCTGGCAACTATCCTGACCGGTTGCCATCCCGCCCTGATATCCGGCAGATCAACCTGGTCTGCGATGGTTAGTCCTTCCCTTACCTGTTCGATGACATCCCTGCTGATAAGCCCGCTCTCACGCAGATCTACCCCGGTCTGTCCGAGTGGTGAGTATGATGATGCATAGGCTGATGCAGCATGGTTCATCTCCTGGATTCGGAGATCAGACGCGGTGGTGATGATGGCCGGGACCGGGTTTCGTGAGAAGAGATCATGGTACAGACTGTCCCGGCTGAGTGAGATATCCTGCTGTTCATCAGCCCGTGTCGCACTCAGGATCATGCCTGCCATACCGGAGGGCTTGAATAGTCTGATAAGGATCGGACGTACCTGGCCGTCCGGAAGGGTTACAAGAAACCGGGCACTACTCCCCCCACCCGCGAGGACCTGGGTTTTAAATTCATCAAAACGCTTATGCTCCTGTGCTGGGAGCAGATGGGTGAAAAGAAGCCCGGTGACCGCCCCCTGATCATACCCTATGATCTGAGAGACTGACGGGGTTACATATGATATCTGTCCATCAGCGCTGAGTAGCGCGATAAGTTCTTCGGTGTGGGAGAGGAGCTGCAGGTAGATCTCCGGAGATAAGAGACCGTTCGTGGCATCCGGAACCGCTTGACTGAGTATTCTGATTATGTATCCTTCAAGTCCTGATATTGCGAGCGGTCCTTTAAAAGTCCCGGTGCCGATAAGGATTCCCTCTGCAGGGGACCGGTCCTTTACCTGCAGCCTTGTAAAGATGACAAAGGATCTCTTCTCATTCAAACCGGTCTGGATGGTCTTTCTGACCGAATCGCGTTCCTCCGGATGAATGAGATCAGGCAGCGAGATAAGACCGGTGTCCACCAGTTCAGCGGGAGTATACCCGCACACATCCCTCGCCCCCTCGTCTGCATAGGTAATGGACAAAGCTACGTCAGCCTTTGCCCGAAACATCATCCCCACTATATGTACTTTATTTTCCATGGTCCCCCCGGACAGAACATGTTGATTATCAGGTTTCCTGTGATGTATAATAAGAGGCGGGGTATAGTTTTATTGATCCGGGAGGTACACAAAGAAGGATTCATTGGTTGAAACCCGTGTATTTAAAAGATCACTTCCCCCTGTTGCTGCTCCTTTCCCTGACCGTAATGCTGGTCATGGCCGGTGAGTCCATGCTCACTGCCGCTCTGCCGGAGATTGAACATGAATTCTCCGTTCCAGGTATCTATGAGTCATGGATTCTCCCGATTGTCCTGCTCGTCGGAGCGGCAGCTTCACCCTTTGTAGGAACCGCAGGGGATCGATTCGGCCATAAGCGTCTTCTTATCATCTGTCTTGTGATATACTCTGCAGGTCTCATCTGCGGACTTGTGGCCCCTGATATATGGGTACTCCTCTTTGGTCGTGCCATGCAGGGTGCAGGAATAGCCGCTTTTCCCCTGGGGTATGCGATTATCAGGGAACGACTTTGTGAGACAGCGGCAGATACCGGTATTGGTATTATCAGTGCCATGTATGGTGCGGGAACATTCATCGGAGTGATAACCGGGTCGTTCATAACCGGTCTCTTCTCATGGCGGGTGACCTACATGGTTTTAATTCCGGCGACCTGTATCCTTCTTCTTTGTATCTGGAAGTATATCGGAGATGATGAACCGGGGAAGGGGCATGGTTCCCTTGATTTTGCAGGATTCTTCTCGCTGCTCCTTTTTCTCTTCCTCACCCTTGTTTTTTTCTCCCTCCCCACAGAAGATCAGACCGGAAGTATCGGGCTGCTGGTGCTTGTCTGTGCTCTCCTTGGATTTGTGCTTTTTATCCGGTTCGAGAGGAGGGCGTCTCATCCTCTGGCAGATTTTCACCTGATGAAAAGACGCCCGGTTGCGGTGTTTATGCTGATCGGGTTTCTGACCGTATTCACCTTTTTCGTCCTACTTCAGATGATGCCTTATATCATCCGGCTTCCTACAGGACTTGCCCTGTCAGCTGAAATGGTCGGACTCATCCTGATTCCCGGGACATTATGTGATATGGCTGCAGGGCCGCTGACCGGACGGATGATCCCGGTTATCGGGTGCCGGCTTCCCTGCATTATCGGCTCTCTTCTTCTCCTCAGTGCGGGATGTCTGCTCTTTCTCTTCCCGGTAACGTGTGCCGGCCTGGTGATTGCCTGGATGATCTTTTCATTTGGGATGTCTATGGTTGCTACCGCTGATCTCATCGGAGTGCTGGATTTTGTCGGGGAGGAGCGGACTGCTGAAGCGACCGGAATAATCCAGAGTATGCAGACCCTTGGGGGGATGATCGGTCCTATCGTTACAGGAATCATCCTTGCAACCTCCCAGGTCAGCATGATGTATCAGGGA
Organism: Methanospirillum hungatei; assembly: GCF_020216685.1. Lineage (GTDB taxonomy): Archaea > Halobacteriota > Methanomicrobia > Methanomicrobiales > Methanospirillaceae > Methanospirillum > Methanospirillum hungatei_B. Next base: position 9,613 of record NZ_JAIWNS010000162.1, read on the forward strand.
GAGATATGGGAGGTTCCAAAGGCCGGCACCTATTACCTGGTCTTTCTGTTGGTGATCATCATCAGCTCACTTCTCCTGGTAATCTCCTGGATATGTGTGCAGGACAGGCGGAAAGAAAGAAATGATCATATCCATCTGTGCGAGAACCCATAGTATGACTGAAAAAAATCTTCGTTGTCCCTTTGATAAAGAACCCTGTATAGAGGAACGGTGTGCCGTCTGGTCTGACGTTCATGCCTGCTGCAGTTTTGCAATGATTCCGGACCTTAACAGAAAAAAGAGCATCTGACCATGAGAAACCGGTCAGACCCGGAACAGATACCTCATCCGGCTCAGGGAAGTTTCGGACTCTGCTCTTTGATTAGAGGTGCTATGGCATCTCTTCAACTTTTATCATATTCGTCCGCCCTTCCTTTCCGGAAAAATTACCTGCGATTATTACCAGCTGGTCTTTGGATGTGGCGATACCGGTATACTTTGCAATTTTTATCGCAGCCCTGAAGAGTTCATCTGCCGACTGGATAGGATCAAAGACGACAGGCTGAATTCCCCACCGTAAGAGAAGTCGTCTGGCAACGGCCGGGTCTGGAGTCAGAGCAAGGACCGGAGATCGTGGTCTGCATCGTGATACACGTTCAGCAGTAAGTCCTGATCTCGTGAATGCAACGATTGCAGGGCTTTCCAGTTCTTCAGCTATGTAGCAGGCCCGGTAACTGATGATACCTTCTACATTCTTCTCATGCCAGTCGGATCGTTCATTAAGGATACGAAGGTAGGGAAGGTGCTGTTCGGTCTCTATCGCTATCCGGGCCATCATGACCACTGCCTGACCAGGGTATCTTCCGACAGAGGTCTCGGCAGAGAGCATGGTTGCATCGGTTCCGTCTACGATTGCATTGGCAACATCGGTCACTTCCGCCCTCGTCGGTCTGCCCCTGCTCACCATTGATTCCAGCATCTCGGTTGCGGTGATCACCGGGATTCCGTGCCGGCTGCACGTGGTAATGATTAGTTTTTGAATATACGGGACTTCTTCAAGGGGGAGTTCGACACCAAGATCTCCCCGTGCGACCATAACACCGTCAGCATGCCGGATAATGTCATCAAGTCCTTCAACCGCCCGCCTGCATTCTATCTTTGCAATAAGCGGGATAGTACCCATCCCTTCCCCGGTGAGCAGGGTTCGTGCATCCCTGATATCCTCTGCCGACCCGACAAAGGAAAGGGCGATGTAGTCAGGCCTGAGTGCTGCTCCCTGCCTGATATAGTCGATAAACCGGGGACCTGCATAGGGAACATCCGGTCTTCTTCCCGGAATGACCACCCCCATCCCCTCCCGGATGGTTCCGCCTGATATGACGGTTGTGAGCATCGGAGGGCCGGGTTTTAAGACCTGTAATGTAACAGCCCCGTCCCCTACCAGAACCACGTCTCCGGGACAGACTTTTGGGATGCAGTCCGGGGGATGTACATGAATGGCACCAGATGCATGCTCATGTTCAGCAGCGATGTGAATGGTATCTCCAGGAACCACCTCTCTGGGCGGGGAGTTTATCAGAACCCTGAGTTTGGGGCCAGGAATGTCAACCAGGATACCTATCTCCCGGTCCAGTTCATCTGCCAGTGCTCTGATTTGCTGAACCGTTTCCTCATGCCAGGCTGGTGCTCCATGGGAGAGGTTCAGGCGTGCAATATCCATCCCTGAAAGGATCATCTCCCTGATAATCCTGGGATTTGACGATGCAGGCCCTATTGTTGCGATAATTTTTGTTCTTCTCATGGTGCAGGATATGCCGGGATCAGAAGGACTGGCTCGCCTCTTCATGATACGGGAGATGTGAGTTCTCGAAAGATAAAAGGTAAACTCTGCATGGTATGATCTGGGTGGGCTATAAACCCCTGAAACGATAACAGAATACTGCGATGGATGTTGCAGAACGAGAGGATACGCTTCTATCCCTGATGCGCCAGGCACGGTTGACCGGACAGGGAGGAAGGCCGGAAGATATTGCCGGTCATACTGGTCTGTCTGCTCACCAGGTCACGGAGGTACTCACAGAACTTGTCAGGAGTGGTGAGGTCACGTTCCAGGATGACGGGGCGTATCACTTAAGTCCTTCCGGTATTCGGGCTGCAGAGGCAATTATGCGAAGGCACCGTGTTCTTGAGACTTTTCTGCAGGAGA